>NZ_JBGGTQ010000010.1 GCF_041320705.1 Kineococcus mangrovi | reverse complement strand
GCTCCTCGTCGCCGACGTCGTCCCCCACGGCCAGGGCGGGTGGGCGGGCGGTGCTCACGGGGTCGACCTCACCGGGTCATCCTCACCCACTGCCGGACCCACGGCTCACGCCGTCACGACGCGGCTCCCGAGCGCGCCGCCCGCAGGACCTTCGCGACGACGCCCTCAGCCTGGGACCCGGCCACGGGCGGCAGGCCCACGCCCTCGCAGGTGACGTCCCCGTCGGGGACGGCGCCCTCGGTGAGGAACCGGTCCACCACGTCGTCCACGCACGGGTTGCCCGCCCCGTACAGGCCGTGGTCACCCTCGTCCTCGACCGTCACGAGCACGGAGGACCCGATCGCCCGGTGCGTCGCCAGCGCGCCCTCGTAGGCCGTGGCCGGGTCGCGGCGGGACTGGACGATGAGCAGCGGCGGCAGGTCGGCACCGTCCACGGTGGGCAGCACGAGGCCGTCGCGCTGCCAGTGGGCGCACACCTGCGAGGACTTCGCGTAGCCGACCAGCGGGTACCGCGAGCCCTGCTCGTTCCCGTAGGCGTTCCAGTACGCCTGGTCGGTGGTCCACGGGGAGTCGTTGCACGTGGTGGCGGCGAACGTCGCGGCCATCGACTCCACGGCCGGGGGCCGCCCGGCCGCGGGGGCGAGCTGGCGGACGAGGTCGGCCAGCCGACCGGACAGGGCGGCCGGCGCGTCGCCCGACCCGCCGGGGCCGCGGAACGCCTCGACGACCTGCAGACCGCTGAGGATCCACGCGAGCTGCGGGAACGAGGCCTTGCCGTACATGGCCTGCGTGGCCAGCGCGTCGAGCAGGTTGCCGTCCACGGTGAGCCCGGGGAGCTGCAGAGGTCGCGCGGCCAGACCGGCCCGGACCCGTTCGAACGTCGCCGCGACCTCCGGGCCCGTGGCGCCCAGCCCGAACGTCGCGTTCCCCGCCGCCGCCCACGGCGCGAAGTCGACGTCGAACCGGCGCTGGAAGGCCATGGGCTGGTAGGAGAAGACCTCCTGGTACCCCGCGGTCGCGTCGACGCTGGAGTCCAGCACGAAGCGGCCGACGCGGCCGGGCAGGTGGGTGGCGAACTGCGCGCCCAGCCAGGTGCCGCCGGAGTAGCCGACCCAGTCGATCGTCTCCCGGTCCAGGGCGTCGCGGACGAGGTCGATGTCGAAGACCGTCTGCTGGGTGTCCACGACGGGGGCGAGCGGGTCGTCCGCGCACGCCTCCGCGGCGCCCTGGACGATCTTCGCGGCGAGCGCGAGCGCCTCGGGGGACCGGTCGCGGGTGTCCGGCGGGGTCTGGCCCACGAAGGCCGACCCGCACGTCATCGCCGAGCTGGCCCCGGTGCCGCGCACGTCGAGCCCGATGACCTCGGTGCCGGCCAGGCCCGGCACGGCCGACCCCAGCGCCGCCAGCGACAGCCCGGCGCCGCCGGGACCGCCCGGGTTGGTGATGACCGTCCTGGCCGGCCGCGGGCCCTGCCGCGGCTCACGGCTGATGGTCACCTGCAACGGGTCCCCCGCCCCGGGGTCGTCCCAGTCCCGCGGGACGGCCACCTGCGCGCACTCCAGGCCGCTGGTCAGGCTGGCCAGCAGGCCCACCTGCTCGCGCGAGCAGGCGGCCCAGGCGAGCTGCTGGTCGCGGTAGCGCTCCGGGGTGCGGGCGAGGAAGTCGGCCTCCGCCGCGGCGACCGTCGCGGGCCGGGTGGTGCCGAGCGGTGCGGGCGCGGGGGCGGCGCCGGCGGGACCGGCGACGAGCAGCGGTCCGGCCAGGGCGAGCACCCCCGCGGTGGCGGTCCCGGCGCGGCGGACGGCTCGACGGCGGTGCTGCATGGCGGTGTGGCCTTCCCAGGAGTGAGCTGTGAGGTCCCCATCCACCCGCACCGGGACCCCCCGCGCCAACGGACGACGGTCGGGGTCCGGGTCCGACCTTCGGGGGATGCCGCGGGACGACCCGACCCGGCCGGGTAGCGTTCCGGCGTGCCAGGATCCGCCGCCGCCGTCGGCGCGCTGCCGGGGGAGGACCCCCGCGAAGCCGCCCGCACCGTCTTCGGGGAGCTCGGCGACCCGCCGCACGTCCCCCACCTCGCCCAACTGCCCGAGCGGGGCCCGGGCGCGGACCCGCTGGGCCGCACGGCGTCCCTCCTCGTGGACCTGCCCGTGGACCGCCAGCCCGCCGGCTGGCGCTTCGTCGACGCCCCCGGCCGGGACGCCGCCCGGGCCGACGCCTTCCTGCGCGCCGACCTCGACGAGCTCGCCGAGGCGGCCGACGGCTGGACGGGTCCGCTGGCGCTCGCGGTCGTCGGCCCGTGGTCGCTGCTCGCCGCGGTCGAGCTGAACCGCGGCGAGCGCAGCGTCTGCGACCCCGGCGCCCGCCGCGACGTCGTCGCCTCCCTGGCCGAGGGGTTGTCCCGGCACGTCGCCGACGTGCGTCGGCTTGTCCCGGGTGCGCAGGTGGTCGCCCACGTCGAGGAGCCGTCGCTGGCCGCGGTCCTGGCCGGGCGGCTGCCCACCCAGTCCGGCTACGGGACGCTGCGGGCCGTGGACCGCGCCGAGGTCCGCGACGGGTTGCGCGACGTCCTGACCGCCGTGCGCTCGGCGGGGGCCGACCCCGTCGTGCGGCTGGACCCGCGGGAGGCGCCCTGGTCGCTCGTGCGCGAGGCGGGGGCCGCCGGGGTGGCGCTGCCGGTGCGCGACCTCGGCCCCGCCGGGTGGGAGTCCGTCGCCGCGTGCGTGGAGGACGGGCTGCGCCTGTGGGCCGGCGCGCTGCCGGTACCCACCCGGACGGGGCTGCCCGTCCCCTCCGACGCCGCGGTCGTCGACGTGGTCCGCCAGCCCTGGCGGCGCGTCGGGCTGCCCGCCACCGCCCTGGCCGACGTCGTCCTCACCCCGGCCGCCGGGCTGGCCGACGCGCCCCCGGCGCTGGTGCGCGACCTGCTGACCCGGCTGCGTGCTGCGGCGGCCGCCCTCGAGGAGGCCTCCGGTGACTGACCTGGCGTTCCGCGAGGCGACCACCGACGACGTGGCGGCCGTGGTCGACCTCGTCGAGTCGGCCTACCGCGGCGAGAGCAGCCGCGCCGGCTGGACCACCGAGGCGGACCTGCTGCGGGGCAGGCGCACCGATGCGGCGGGCATCGCGGCCGTCGTCGCCGCCCCGGCCGCGGTGCTCCTGCTGGCCCACCGCGACGGCGTCCTCGTCGGCTGTTGCGAACTGCGCCGGACGGCGGACGGGACCGGTGCCCCGGCCTACTTCGGGACGTTCGCGGTGCGCCCGGACGCGCAGGGCGGTGGCATCGGGCGGGCACTGCTGACGCGGGCCGACGCCGAGGCCGTGACGCGCTGGGGGGCGAGCGCGCTGGAGATGACGGTCATCGCCCAGCGCGCCGACCTCATCGCCTGGTACGAACGGCTCGGGTTCCGCGGCACCGGTGAGCGCCGCCCGTTCCCCTACGGGGACGAGCGGTTCGGGATCCCGCAGCGGGACGACCTTGAGTTCGTCGTCCTGCGCCGCCCCACCGCGGGGACCGCCGGTTGACCGCTCGCCCGGTCAACGGGGTGACAGGTCCGCCTGCACCTCGATCGTGAGGAACTCGTCGTCCTCCGCGACGCCGGGGGTGCGGCCGGCCGAGAACGGGAAGTTGTTGTCGTTGCCGACGACGATGCGGTGCTCGCCGACGACGTCGACGCTCTCGATCGTGGTGAACGGGAACGTCACGAACCCCGAGTCCTCCGACAGTTCGCCTGCGACCCCGTCGGGGTCGGGGACGGCCATGAGGTTCACGAGCTGGGTCTTGCGCGGGTGACCGGTCGCGTCGGTGAGGCTGGTGTCGAGGAGGAAGACGGCCTTGAACACCGCGGTGGGGCCCTGGCCCCCGTCGCGTTCGAGGACGAGGAACCGGTGGTCGTCGAGCTGGGTCAGGTCGCCGATCGCGTTGCCGGGGGATTCGAGGCGGTAGGTGAACGCCTCGCCGCGGTAGCGGCCTTCGACGGTGTCGTACCGGAGCGCACGCAGGTCCTGGCGGTCGTCCCCGGCGACGGGCCCCTCGAGCAGCGGGAACAGGTAGCGGCCGTCAGTCGACTGCGCCATGCCCTCGAACCCCTTGCTGGACGCCAGGTTCGGCGTGGCCGTGCCCAGCTCGGGGTTGTCGGGGGACTGCACGCCGGGCAGCGGGACGGGAGCCTGGATCAACCGGCCCGCCGCGTCGGTGTGCAGCAGGTACGGGCCGAACTCCTCCCCGAACCAGAACGTCCCGTCCGGTGCCTGCCGGAAGCTCTCGGGGTCGAAGTCGGCGCCGGTGAGGCGCCGGTCGGCGCGCGTCAGCGGCCAGGGGACCTCGCCGAAGGGGTCGGACAGGGTGAACCCGCCGGGGGCGACCTGCAGCGTCCCGGTTCCCGGATCGACCAGCCGGTGGACGGCGAGGAGGAAGTCGGCGCTGTTCGCCTTCGTGCCGTAGCCGTTGTCCGACAGCACGAGGTAGGAGCCGTCGGGCTGGACGAGGTTGCCGGAGAAGCCCTGGACGGGCTGGGCGGGGAAGGGCACGGGGACGCCGTTCGCGCTCTCGATCCCGGCCCCGCTGGGCACGGGTTCGCCGAACGTCGCGGCGGGCAGGACCTGGCGGTCCACGAGACGGGTGCTCTGGGCGGGGAACGCGGGGTCGGGTGCGTGGCCGTCGGCGGCGGCTCCGGAGGAGGTGAGGGTGAGGACGGCCGCGGCGGCGAGGACGACGGGGACGGCGGGGACGACGAGGGCCCGGCGGGGGTGGGGGGTGGTCACACGGTGACCGTAGAGACCCTGAGCGTCGGCTGAGCGACGCCGCGGTGAACGCTCGTGGGCCTGTGTCGGACCCCCGCGGCAGGATGGGCACCGTGAGCGCAGAGAGCACGTCCCCGCCCGGCGGCACGCCCGGTGGCACCGTCCCGTCGTCGGCCCGGCACCGCTGGGAGGAGCTGGTGGCGCAGATCGAGGCCGCCCGCTTCGCGTACTACGTGCGGAACTCCTCCCCGCTCGGCGACGGGCAGTACGACGAGCTGGAGAGGGACCTGCGGTCGCTGGAGGAGGAGCACCCGCAGCTGCGGACGCCGGACTCTCCGACGCAGACGGTGGGCGGGACGTTCTCGACGGAGTTCACCGCCGTCGACCACCCCGAGCGGATGCTGAGCCTCGACAACGCCTTCACGCTCGACGAGTTGTCGGCCTGGGCCGGCCGCGTGGAGAAGGAGGTGGGGGAGGGCGCCCGGTACCTGTGCGAGCCGAAGATCGACGGTCTCGCCATCGACCTCGTGTACGAGCAGGGTCGCCTCGTGCGCGGGGTGACCCGCGGTGACGGGCGCACGGGCGAGGACGTGACGTTCAACGTGCGGACCATCGCGGACGTCCCGCACCGGCTCACGGGCGACGACGTGCCGGAGTTCCTCGAGGTCCGCGGTGAGGTGTTCTTCCTGCTGGAGGGTTTCGCCGGGATCAACGCCGGCCTGGTCGCCGCGGGGAAGCCGCCGTTCGCGAACCCCCGCAACGCGGCGGCGGGGTCGTTGCGGCAGAAGGACCCCCGCATCACGGCCACCCGTCCGCTGCGGATGCTCGTCCACGGCGTCGGTGCCCGCCGGGGGATGGAGAACGCCTCCCAGTTCGAGGCGTACGAGAAGCTCGCCGCGTGGGGCCTGCCGACGTCCCCGCGCGTGAAGGTCGTCGACACGCTGCCGGAGGTGGCCGAGTACATCTCGTACTACGGCGAGCACCGCCACGACGTCGAGCACGAGATCGACGGTGTCGTCGTCAAGGTCGACCAGGTCCCGCTGCAGCGCCGGCTGGGGTCGACGTCCCGCGCGCCGCGGTGGGCGATCGCGTTCAAGTACCCGCCGGAGGAGGTGACCACGACGCTGCTGGACGTGCAGGTGAACGTCGGCCGCACCGGCCGGGTCACGCCCTTCGCCGTGCTCGAACCCGTCAAGGTCGCGGGTTCGACCGTGAAGATGGCGACGCTGCACAACGCCGACGAGGTCAAGCGCAAGGGCGTGCTCATCGGTGACACCGTCGTGGTCCGCAAGGCCGGGGACGTCATCCCGGAGGTCCTGGGCCCGGTGGCCGAGTCGCGCACGGGCGGTGAGCGCGAGTTCGTCATGCCCACCGAGTGCCCCGAGTGCGGGACGACGCTGGCGCACCAGCGCGCCGACGACGTCGACATCCGCTGCCCGAACTCCCGGTCCTGCCCCGCGCAGCTGCGCGAGCGCGTCTTCCACGTCGCCGGCCGCGGCGCCTTCGACATCGAGGCCCTCGGTTACGAGGCGTCCACGGCGCTGCTGCAGGCCGGCGTCATCGAGGACGAGGGGGACCTGTTCACCCTCACCGAGGACGACCTGGCGCGGGTCCCGCTCTTCACGACGAAGGCCGGTGCCGTCTCGGCCAACGGTCGCCGGTTGCTGCAGAACCTGGCGGACCGGAAGTCGCAGCCGCTGTGGCGGGTCCTCGTCGGCCTGTCCATCCGGCACGTCGGCCCGACCGCGGCCCGCGCGCTGGCCGACCGGTTCGGGTCGATGGAGGCCATCGAGGCGGCGAGCGCCGAGGAGATCGCCTCCTCCGAGGGCGTCGGTCCGACGATCGCGGAGGCCGTCGTGGAGTGGCTGGCCGTCGACTGGCACCGCGAGGTGGTCCGCGAGTGGCGCGAGGCCGGCGTGCGGATGGCCGACGAGCGCGACGAGTCGACCCCCCGCACCCTGGAGGGGCTGACCGTCGTCGTCACCGGGTCGCTGACCGGGTACTCCCGCGACGAGGCGAAGGAGGCGATCCTCGCCCGCGGCGGGAAGGCGTCGGGCTCGGTGTCGAAGAAGACCGACTTCGTCGTCGTGGGGGAGGCCGCCGGGGCCAAGGCCGACAAGGCCGAGCAGCTGGGGCTGCGGATCCTCGACGAGGCGGGGTTCACGGCGCTGCTCGGGGGCGGCCCGGACGCGGTCGCGCCGCCCGCCGAGGGCGGGGACGAGGCGGACGGGGCGCAGGCCTGAGCTGCCCTACAGCGAGCCGCCCCGCGCATCACGACGTTCCCCGGGCAGGCGCGGGCTGCGCTTGCCGCGCTGGACGAGGTCGAGGAGTCCTGGCGTGAAGGGGACGCCGTGCTGGGCGGCCACGTCGGCCACGGCTCGCGCCGCGCGACGGGTCCCGCGGCGGCCGAAGAGGGCGAGCTGTGCGACCTGGGCCGGGGAGTTCGGGCCGGGCTCGTCGTAGGGGCCACCCCTGGTGCGCAGCACCGGACCACCGCCGAGCGCGGGCCACGACCCCGAGGACCAGGACACCTCCAGGACGTCGTCCCAGGCGAAGCGGTGCTCACCGTCGCGGTTCCGCACGACGAGCGCGTCCGGGGCCAGCACGACGACGTCGCCGCGGTGCCGCACTGCCGTCCACCCCACGGAGGAGACGGCGGCGACGCCCCAGAACAGCGCGTACGTGGCGAACGAGGTGTCCTCCCGGCGCCACCAGGCGAGAGCGCCGAGGACGGTGAGGACGACGACGGCCCGCAACACACCCCACCGCGTCCCACCCGCCCCCAGCGGCGCCACTGTGGCACGGGCCCGTCGCGGAGTGGGGCGGACGAGCCACGTCCGCGCGGGTGGGCCACACCGGGACCCCGGACCGGCGCAATAGACTCACCGATCGTGTCCGCCATCTCCCGAACCGAGGTCGAGCACCTCGCGCGCCTGGCGCGCATCGACATGTCCGACGAGGAGCTGGACCGCGTGGCGGGTCAGCTCGACGCGGTCCTCGATGCCGTCGCGGCCGTCGCGAAGGTCGCCACCGACGACGTGCCCGCCACCTCGCACCCCGTGCCCCTGACGAACGTGACCCGACCGGACGTCGTCCGCCCGGGCCTGAGCGCGCAGGAGGCGCTCGCGGGCGCCCCGGCGGCCGAGGACGGCCGGTTCCGCGTCCCGATGATCCTGGGGGAGGAGGCGTGAGCGTGAACGAGCTCGTCCAGTGGGACGCCACCCGCCTCGCCGAGGGCCTGCGCAGCGGGGTGGTCTCCGCCGAGGAGGTCACCCGCGCCCACCTCGACCGCATCGACGCCGTCGACGGCCCCACGTCCGGCGCGAACGAGTCCGGGGTGCACGCCTTCCTGCACGTCGACCACGAGGGCGCCCTCGCCCGGGCCCGGCAGATCGACGCCGACCGCGCCGCCGGGGCCGACCTCGGCCCGCTGGCGGGCATCCCCGTCGGCGTCAAGGACGTCCTGACGACGAAGGGCCTGCCGACCACGGCCGGTTCCCGGATGCTGCAGGGCTGGGTCCCGCCCTACGACGCCACCGTCGTGCGCGAGCTGCACGCCGCCGGTCTCGTCGTGCTCGGCAAGACCAACATGGACGAGTTCGCGATGGGCTCGACCACCGAGCACTCCGCCTACGGCGTCACCCGCAACCCGTGGGACGCGACCCGCATCCCGGGTGGTTCCGGCGGGGGGTCGGCGGCGGCGCTGGCGGCCTTCGAGGCGCCGCTGACCATCGGTTCGGACACGGGCGGGTCCATCCGCCAGCCCGCGGCCGTCACCGGCACCGTCGGCGTCAAGCCCACCTACGGCGCGGTCTCCCGCTACGGCCTCATCGCCCTGGCCAGCTCCCTGGACCAGGCCGGGCCCTGCGCCCGCACGGTGATGGACACGGCCCTGCTGCACGCGGTCATCGCCGGGCACGACCCGTACGACTCCACGTCGCTGCCCGACGCCGTCCCGGACGTCGTCGGTGCGGCCCGGCAGGGCGCGACGGGCGACCTCACCGGGGTGCGCGTCGGCGTCGTCACGGAGCTGTCGGGTGAGGGGTACGAACCCGGGGTCGTCGCCCGGTTCGAGGAGGCGCTCGCGGAGCTCCGCGCCGCCGGGGCCGAGGTCGTGGAGCTGAGCCTGCCGAACATCGTCCACGCGCTCGCCGCGTACTACCTCATCCTGCCGAGCGAGGCGTCGAGCAACCTCGCCAAGTTCGACGGGATGCGCTACGGCCTGCGGGTCGTGCCCGAGGGCGAGAACGTCACGGCCGAGACGGTCATGCGCGCCACCCGCGCCGCCGGGTTCGGCGACGAGGCCAAGCGGCGCATCGTCCTGGGCACCTACGCCCTGTCGGCGGGGTACTACGACGCCTACTACGGCAGCGCGCAGAAGGTCCGCACCCTGGTCCAGCGCGACTTCGCGGCGGCCTTCGCGGACGTGGACGTGCTGGTCTCCCCGACGGCGCCGACCGTGGCGTACCGGCTGGGGGAGAAGCTGGACGACCCGCTGGCCATGTACGCCGGCGACGTGGCGACGATCCCGGCGAACCTGGCGGGTATCCCGGGCATGTCGCTGCCGGCGGGCCTGTCCGACGGGCTCCCGGTGGGGTTGCAGGTCCTGGCCCCGCAGCGGGCCGACGACCGGTTGTACCGGGTCGGCGCGGCGCTGGAGGCGCGGCTGAACGACAAGTGGGGCGGGCCGTTGCTCGCGAAGGTCCCGACGTGGCAGGGGGTCTCGGCATGAGCGTCGAACTGGTCGACTACGACGAGGCGGTGGCGGAGTTCGACCCCGTCCTCGGCCTCGAGGTGCACGTCGAGCTGAACACGAAGACGAAGATGTTCTCCGGGGCGCCCACGGAGTTCGGCGCGGAGCCGAACACCCAGGTGGACCCGACGTCGCTGGGCCTGCCCGGCGCGATGCCGGTGCTGAACGCGAAGGCGCTGGAGTCGGCGATCCGCATCGGGCTGGCGCTGAACTGCTCCATCGCGGAGCACTGCCGGTTCGCCCGGAAGAACTACTTCTACCCGGACATGCCGAAGAACTTCCAGACGTCGCAGTACGACGAGCCCATCGCGTTCGACGGGTACCTCGACGTGGACGTCCCGGCGTCGGAGGACGGGTCGAAGCCGGCCTTCACGTACCGGGTGCTCATCGAACGCGCCCACATGGAGGAGGACACGGGCAAGTCCCTGCACGTCGGGGGGTCCACGGGTCGCATCCACGGGGCCGAGTTCTCCCTCGTCGACTACAACCGTGCGGGGATCCCGCTCATCGAGATCGTCACCCGGCCCCTGGTGGGCACCGGCGACCGTGCCCCGGACGTGGCGCGCGCCTACGTGGCGGCTCTGCGCGACCTGCTGCGGGCGCTCGACGTGTCGGACGTGAAGATGGAGCAGGGTTCGCTGCGCTGCGACGTCAACCTTTCGCTGCGGCCCTCGCCGGAGGCGGAGCTCGGCACCCGCTCGGAGACGAAGAACGTCAACTCGCTGCGCTCGGTCGAACGGGCCGTCCGGTACGAGGTGTCCCGGCACGCCGCCGTCCTGCGCTCGGGGGCGAAGGTCGTGCAGGAGACGCGGCACTGGCACGAGGACACCGGCCTGACGACGTCGGGCCGGGAGAAGTCCGACGCGGAGGACTACCGCTACTTCCCCGAACCCGACCTCGTGCCGATCGTCCCGGACCGGGCGTGGGTGGAGGAGCTGCGCGCCTCGCTGCCGGAGCCGCCCGCCCAGCGCCGCAAGCGGCTGCACGCCGAGTGGGGTTTCTCCGACCTGGAGTTCCGCGACCTCGTCAACGCCGGGGCGCTCGACGTCGTCGAGGCGACCGTGGCCGCGGGCGCCTCGCCCGCGGCGGCGCGCAAGTGGTGGTCCGGGGAGCTGGCCCGGCGCGCCAACGCCGACGGCGTGGAACTGGCGGACCTGCGCGTCACGCCGGCCGACGTGGCCGAGCTGGCCCAGCTCGTCGACGACGGCAAGCTCACCGACCGCCTGGCGCGGGAGGCCCTGGAGGGCGTCCTGGCCGGTGAGGGCACGGTGGCGCAGGTCGTCGAGGCCCGCGGCCTGATCGTCGTCCAGGACGACGGCGCGCTGAACGCCGCGGTCGAGAAGGTCATCGCCGCCAACCCCGACGTCGTGGAGAAGATCCGCGGCGGCAAGGCGCAGGCGGCCGGTGCCCTCATCGGCCAGGTCATGAAGGAGATGAAGGGCAAGGCGGACGCCGCGCGCATCCGCGAGCTCATCACCGAACGCGTCAGCTGAGCGCGTCGACGACGAGTCCGGTCGCCCGCGCCACGAGCGCGGGGTCGGACTCGTCGTCGAGGCCGGGCCGGTCGGAGAACACGACGACGACCCACGGGGCCCGGCCCCCGGAGGGCCAGACGACACCGACGTCGTTCTGGTTGCCGTACCGTCCCGCGTGGCCGGTCTTGTCGCCCACGACCCACCCGGCGGGGACCCCGGCGCGGATCTGCTCGTCCCCGGTGGTGTTCCCCCGCAGCCACCCGGTGAAGACGTCCCGGTCGCCCGGGTCCAGGGCCCCGCCCACGGCGTAGGCCCGCAGGCTGCCGGCGAACGCGCGCGGGGAACTGGTGTCGGCCACCTCTCCCGGCGCCCACCGGTTCAGCTCCGGCTCCTCCCGCTCGGACTCGGTGACGGTGTCCCCGAGCTCGCGCAGGTCCCCCTCGAAACCCGCCGGTCCGCCGAGCTGGTCGAGCAGGAGGTTCCCGGCGGTGTTGTCGCTCACGGTCACCGCGGCCTCGGCGACGTCGCCGAGCGTCATGGTCCCGCCGACGTGCTGCTCGGTGACGGGGGAGTAGGTGACGAGTTCGGTCACCGGGACCTGCGTGGTGAGGTCGGCACCGGAGTCCAGGACGGCCGCGGCCGCGAGCGCCTTGTAGGTGGAGGCGAACGCGAACCGTTCGTCGGCGCGGTGGGCCACGGTGCGCCCGCTGCCGGTGTCCACGGCGAAGACGCCCAGCCGGGCACCGAACTGCCGTTCGAGGGCGTCGAAGTCGGGGCTCGGGGCGGTGCTGGTCGCCGCCGCGGAGGAGGTGGTGGAGGTCGCCGGGGCGGGTGGCGCGGGTGCGGCGCACCCCGTCAGCAGGAGCGCGGCGGACACCGGGAGGGACAGGAGGGCGGCGGTCGACGCGGTTCTCACGGTCCCCACCTCAGCGCACCCCGGTCATGTCGTCCAAGCAGCCGTCCGTCCGATCCATGCCGGATGAGCATGGGTGCCGGGTACGGTCGTGCCGTGGACGTCGTCGCCGGGTGCCGCGCCTTCCTGGCCGTCGCGACGCGGGGCAGCTTCACGGCGGGTGCCGCGTCGGTCCGGATCCCGCAGTCGGTGGCCAGCCGTCGCGTGGCCGCCCTCGAGGCGCACCTCGGGGGCCGGCTGCTGGAGCGCTCGTCGCGGACGGTCGCGGTGACGAGCCTGGGCCGGGACCTCCTGCCCACGGCGCGTCGCCTCGTCGACCTGGCCGACACCCTCGTCGCGGACGCCGAGCGCGCGCGTCGCCGCCCCGTCCGGTGCGGGGTCCCGGACACGCTCGACCTGGCGGCGCTGGCGCGGTTCGCCGCCCGCACCGCTCACGTCGTGGACCCCGTGCCGTTGCCGCGGGCCCGCCGCGTCGAGGCGGTGCGCGACCGCGACCTGCCCGTGGCCCTCGTCCCGGTGCCGGCGGACGAGGCCGAGTGGACGACTCCCCTCGGCGTGGCGGCCCGGCCCGGGGTCGTGCGCGCCCACGCCGTCCGGTTGGCCACGCTCCGGCGTGGCCGGACCCGCGGGTCGGAGGCACCGCGCCGGTGCTGGCTGCTGCCCGAGGACGACGTCCCGCACGTGCGCGACGTGCTGGTGCGGGCCGCCGAAGCGGCCGGTCTGCAACCCGTTCAGGTGGGGGTGGCCCCGACCCCGGTCGCCGCTCTGGCCCGCGTGCTGGACGGTGACGACCTCGTCCTGGCCACCCGGGCGCAGGCCCGGGCGTGGGGGTTGGACTGGCGACCGCTGGCCGGCCCGGACCTCGTCCGCGGCCTCGCCGTGCTGGCCGGCCGGGACGAGGACGCCCGCCGCCTGCGCGCGCAGTTCGCGGGTGCGGTGGCCGACCTCTGCGAGGAGGCGTGAGGGCTCTCGACCAGGTGCGGCGCATCCTGGCCGACGCCGGCTTGCAGGCGGGGATCGTCGTGCGTGACCTCGACGACGGGGGCACCGCCGTCCTGGACCCCGCGCGGCAGTTCCCCTGCGCGTCGCTGGTCAAGGTTCCCCTCGCCCTCGCGACCCTCCTGCGCGTCCACCGCGGCGAGCTCGCGGCGGACCAGGTGGTCGTGGTGGAACCGCCCGCGGCGCGGTCCGACACCGGGCTCGGCAGGTTCCGCCACCCCGTGCGGATCGCGGTCGAGGACCTGCTCGAACTCGCCGTGACGGTCAGCGACAACGTCGCCGCCGACGCGTTGTTCGCCCTCACCCCGCCCGGGGCGGTGGACGCGGAACTGCGTGCCCTCGGCGTCCGGGGCGTGGCGGTGCGCCACCGCCTGGCCGACCTCGCCGACACCCCGGCGCTGCGCGTCGAGCGCCCCTACGGCCACCTCCTGGCGAGCCGGTCGGGAACCCCCGGCGACGGCCACGCCCTCGAGCAGTTCGACGTCGGCCGGGCCAACGCCGGCTCCGCCGAGGGTTTCGCCGACCTGCTCACCCACCTGTGGCGGCCCACCGCTGTGCCTGCGGCGGTCGCCGAGCGGGTGCGGGACCTGCTGGGTGGCAACGTCTTCGGTCAGCGGTTGGCCCCGGACCTGCGGACCGACGCCTCCCGCTGGTCGTCGAAGACGGGGACGCTCCTGACGTTGCGCCACGAGGCGGGGGTCCTCGAGCACGCCGACGGCACGACGATCGCGGTCGTGGTCCTCAGCGCCTCCACCGTGGCGGCCACCCACCAGCCCGAGGCGGAGGCCGCGCTCGGCCGGTGCGCCCGGGTCCTGCACGACGCGCTCCTCGACGAGGGGTTCAGCGCACCCGGCGGTGGACGACCCGGTTGAGCACGAGGTCGACGAGGAGACCCAGCACCAGGGCGATGACGATGCCCAGCGCGGCTCCGGCCAGCGGCGTCGACTCGATCCAGTGGCCCGCGAGGGAACCGATGGCCACCGAGTAGGCCGCCCACGTCAGCGCCGCGAGCGCGCTGAGCCCGACGAAGCGCGCGCGGGGGAACCGCACCGCCCCCGCGGTGAGGTTCACGGCGATGCGCCCGATCGGGACGTACCGGGCGGCGAGGATCGCGAAGGCCCCCCGCTTGTCGAGTTCCACGGCGGCCCGGGTGAAGGCCTTCTCCAGCCGCGGGTGACCGGCGATCCAGCGGCGCAGCGGGGAGTGCCGGCCCATCGTGTAGGTGAGGTTGTCGCCGAGGAACGCGCCGACGACGGCGCAGGCGAACAACGCCCACCGGTGCGGGTGCCCCGTGTCGGCCGCGATGGCCGACAGGCCGATGACGACCGACTCGCTCGGCAGCGGCGGGACGAAGGCGTCCAGGGCGGCGAGGGTGAGCACCGCGGCCAGCACCCACGGCGACCCCGCGTGCTCGGTGACGAGCGCGCCCAGGTGGTCGAACACCCGTTCACCCTGCCACGTCCACCTCCCGGTCCGCGTCCTGCCGGGCGGGACGGTCCATGTCCCCCCAGGACCGGCCCGCGAAGGGGGCGAGCGTGACCAGGAGGTACAGGACGCCCACGGTCCACAGCACCGGGACGACGCCGACCCGGTCCGCGCCCCAGCCGGCGAGCAGCGACCCCGCGGGCATCCCCGCCCACGCGCCCGCGGCGACGAGACCGGCGACGCGGGCGCGCATCCGCGGGGCCACCCGCTCCAGCTGCACGGCGCCGAGGACCGGGTTGATCGCCCCGGCGGCCAGGCCGCAGGCGAGGAAGACGACGACGGTGAGCTCGAGGGAGGGACCGGTGGCCAGCAGCAGGCAGCGCGGTGCACCGGCGAGCAGGAAGGAGAGCGCGAAGACGCGGCGACGGGACCAGCGCCGGGTGAGGCGGTGCGCCTGCAGGGCGCCGACCGCGGCGCCCGCGCCGAACACCGCGCTGACCCAGCCGAAGGCGGCCGGGTGGTGCCAGGTGTCGCGCGCCACGAGCGGCAGCAGGACGCTCAGGCCCGTGTCGAAGGCGTTGGTCGCCAGCACCAGGAGCACGACGGCGCGCAGGAGACCGTCCCGGCGGACGACGTCGAACCCCTCCCGCAGGCGGCGCAGGTAGGCCCCGGCGGGGCTCGGGGCGGTGGAGGTGTGGGGCACCGCGAGCAGGACGAGCGTCGCGCTCGCGGCGAAGGTCGCGGCGTCGAGCCAGAGCACGGGCAGCGCGCCGAGCCAGCCGACGAGGGCGGCCGTCGCGGCGACGCCCAGCAGCTGGGCCAGGCGCTCGGCCCCGTTGAGGGCCCCCGTCGCCTTCAGCAGCGGGACGCCGTCGGCCGCGCAGACCTCCGGCAGCATCGCGTGCCGCGCGGCCTGACCGGGGGCGTCGAGCAGGCCCGTCGCCACCAGCAGCAGGACGAGCCCCCAGAACGGCAGACCGACGGTGCCGGCCAGCAGCGGGACGGCGGCGATCGTCACGGCACCGACGACGTCGCCGGCGATGCTGGTGCGCCGGTAGCCGACGCGGTCGACGACCGTGCCGCCGAACACGCCGCCGACGACGACCGGCACGACCGCTGCGGCGGAGGCGATCCCGAGCTGCAGGCCGCTGCCGCCCGTGGCCAGGACGTGCAGCGGGACGGCCACCTGCGTCGCCGCGTTGCCCGCGGCGCTCGCGGTGTGGGCGACGACCAGCGCGCGCAGCGGTCTCACGGCCGGGGGAACAGGGCGTAGAGGGCGAGCACGGGGCGGGTCCCGGGCCGGTCGCGATCGGACCGCGCCAGCCACCGCGCCCACAGCTGCTCCACCTCCGCAGCCATCTCCGCGAGCTCGTCGGCGGTCAGGTCGAAGTACAGGTCACCGGAGGAGGCGGCCTCGGCCCACTCCGGCGGCAGGTCGTGCTCGGCGTCCAGGTACGCCTCGTGCGCGTCGGCCAGGCCCCGGACGAAGCTCTTGCGCAGGGCGGTCGAGGCCGCCGAGCGCTCGGGGTCGCTCGTGTCGAGGGGGGAGGGCGTGCGGGTGAGCGCGTGGACCGACCGCCACCACCGCTGCCGGCGGTCCGGCGCGTGCTCGGGGGCCTCGGCCGCCAGACCCACCTCCGCGAGCCGCGAGAGGTGGTAGCTGACCGACCCCGGGGCCTCGTCGACGGCCCGGCTGAGCGTCCCGACGCTGCACGGTCCGTGCACGCGCAGCTCGCCGAGGAGGCGCAGCCGCGTCGGGTGCGCGAGCACGCGCATCGTGGCCGGGTCGGTGAGCTCGACGGTCGGCAGGTCGGTGGGAGGGAAGTCGTCCACGACGTCGACGGTAGAACCACAAGAGGTCTTTCACAAGAGTTCTTGTGGAAGTCGGAGGGTGACCGGCGGCGGGGGCGCGTATCGTCCGGCGCGTGAAGGTGCTCTCCATCCAGTCCGCCGTCGCCCACGGCCACGTCGGCAACTCCGCCGCCGTCTTCCCGCTGCAGCGCATCGGGGTCGAGGTCGTCCCCGTCCACACCGTGAACTTCTCCAACCACACGGGGTACGGGGCCTGGCGGGGCCCGCTCATCGCCCCCTCGGACGTCGCCGACGTCCTCACCGGGGTCGAGGAGCGCGGCGTCTTCCCGCAGATCGACGTCGTGCTGTCCGGGTACCAGGGTGGCGTCGGGATCGGGGACGTCATCGTCGACGCCGTCCGCCGCGTGAAAGCGGCGAACCCCTCCGCCGTCTACGCCTGCGACCCGGTGATGGGCAACGCGAAGTCCGGCTGCTTCGTGGCGCCGGAGATCCCCGACCTGCTGCGCGACCGCGTCGTCCCCGTCGCCGACGTCATCACCCCGAACCAGTTCGAGCTCGGCTACCTCACCGGCACCGAACCCACCACGCTGGAGTCGACGCTCGCCTCGGTCGACGCCGCCCGCGCGATGGGCCCGTCCACCGTCCTGGTGACGAGCGTGGAACGACCCGACCGCGAGGAGGGCACCGTCGAGGTGCTCGTCGCCGACGACGCCGGCGCCTGGATCGTGCGCACGCCCATGCTGCCGTTCAAGGCGAACGGGTCCGGCGACGTGACCGCCGCCCTGTTCTCCGCCCACCACCGCAGCACCGGCGACGCGCGGGTCGCGCTGGAGCGCACGGTCTCCAGCGTGTTCGACCTCATCGAGGCGACCTACCGCTCCGGGGAGCGCGAACTGAAGCTCGTGGAGTCCCAGGAGGTCTACGCGAACCCGCGGATGCAGTTCACCGCCGAACGCGTGCGCTGAGCGAGCGGGGTTCGCGCCTCACCGCAGCAGGGGGGACAGGTTCTCCACCCACACGTCGTGGCCCACCTTCACGATGAGGGCGGCCACCACGACGAGGAACACGGTGCGGATGAACCGCGTCCCGCGCGCCACGGCCATGCGCGAACCCAGGTAGCTGCCGCTCATGTTCGACACCCCCAGGAGGACGCCCAGCCCCCACGCGACCGAGCCGTGCGGGACGAAGAACAGCAGGGCGCCCAGGTTCGTCGAGAAGTTCACGATCTTCGCCTTCGCGCTGGCCTGCAGGAAGTCGTACCCCAGCAGGCTCACCATGGCGATGACGAGGAACGTCCCGGTCCCCGGGCCCAGCACGCCGTCGTAGACCCCGATGGCGGCCCCCACCCCGATCGCCGCGCGGTAGTGGGCGTGCCCGGAGAACCGCAGCGACGTCGAACCCCCCAGGGCGGGCCGCAGGACGGTGATCGCCGCGACCGTGACGAGCGCGACCACGATGACGGGTTTGAACACCGCGACCGGCAGGGACGCCGCGATCGAGGCGCCGCCGAAACTCCCGACGAGCGCGACGGCCGCCATCGGCAGCGCCGTCCGCAGGTCCGGCCTGGCCCGGCGGTAGTACGTCAGGGCGCTCGTGCTGGTCCCGAAGATGGAACCCAGCTTGTTCGTGGCCAGGGCCTGCACCGGGGTCAGACCCGGGACGAGCAGGAGGGCGGGCAGTTGCAGCAACCCGCCCCCACCCACCACGGCGTCGATCCACCCCGCGGCGAACGCCGCGAGCAGGAGCAGCAGGAGGATCGGGACCGTCAGGTCGGCGGGGAACACGGCCCCATCCTGCCGCCCGGGGTCCCTACGACGACAACGGCACCGACACCAGCCGGTCGTCCCCGGGGCGGGGCTCCCCGCGGAACGTGTTCGACGTGAGGACCCACAGCGAACCGTCCGGCCCGACCTCCACGGCCCGCAACCGGCCCAGGGTCTCCTGCAGGTACGCGTCGGGCGTGCCGGTCGGGCCGTCGGGGTTCAGGGGGACCCGCCACAACCGCTGACCGCGCAGCGCGGCGACGTACACGGCGTCCGGGGTCACGACCAGACCGGAGGGCGAGGCCTCGTCGGTCCGCCACGTCTGCACCGGGGCGATGAACCTCCCGCCGCCGTCCCCGGGACCCTCGACCTCGGGCCAGCCGTAGTTCCCCCCGGGCCGGATGACGTTCAGCTCGTCCCACTCGTCCTGGCCGAACTCCGCCGCGATGAGGCGGCCGGTGGAGTCCCAGCCCAGCCCCTGCGGGTTGCGGTGCCCCAGGGACCACAGGGGCGACCCGGCCGTGGGGTTGTCCGCCGGCACCGACCCGTCGGGGTTCAGCCGCAGGACCTTCCCGCCGAGGGAGGCCGGGTCCTGCGCCGCGGGGCGGTTCTGCGCGTCCCCCGTGGCCACGTACAGCTTGCCGTCCGGGCCGAACGCGATCCGGCCGCCGTTGTGGGTGGAGTTCTTCGGGATGCCCGTCAGCACCGGCGTCGCCTCGACCAGGCGGTTCTGCGCCAGCGTGTACCGGACGACGCGGTTGTCCTCGCGCGCGGTCTGGTACAGGAACACGTGCTGGTCGGTCTCGAAGTCCGGCGACAGCGCGATGCCCAGCAGCCCGCCCTCACCACCGGGCACGACGTCCGGCACCCGGCCCTCGGGGCCCTCGGCCCCCAGGACGGTCGAGACGCCCGGACCGACCTGCACCACGCGCGCCTGGTCCCGCAGGGTGACCAGGGCCGTCCCGTCGGGCAGCACGGCCATGCCCCACGGCACGTCGAGGCCGGTGGTGACGTCCACCGGATCGCCGGGGAACCCGACGGCCGCGGCCACCGGGTCGGCCGGAGCCGGTGCCGACGACGTCGGGGAGGGAGCGACCGCCGTGGGGGTAGGGGTGCCGGACGGCTCCGCCGTGTCCGAGCAGCCGAGCAGGAGGGTCCCGACGAGGGCGGCCGGGACGAGGGCCGTGCGTCTGCGGGTCACCGGACCATCCTCACCCGGATGCCGCTAGCGTGCCCGCGTGAGCGAGCACGTCGTGGTGAGCGTCCCCTCCGAGTCGTGGGCCCGGGCCCTGGGCCCCCTCGACGGTGCCGAGGTCATCGTCTGGGACGGGACGGCACCCGCGCCCGACCCCGCGCCCGCGCTCGTCGTCCCGCCCTACGTCGCGACCCCGGACCTGTCGGCCCTGCCCGCCGGTGTTCGCGCCGTCCAGCTCCTGACCATCGGCCACGACGGGGTGCCCGAGCAGCTGCCGGCGGACGTGCTGCTGTGCAACGCCTCCGGGGTCCACGAGACCTCGACAGCCGAGCTCGCGGTGGGTCTGGCGATCACGTCGCTGCGCGGTCTGGACGACGACGTGCGGTCGATGGCGGCGGGGGAGTGGAAGCCGTCGCGCCGGACCTCCCTGGCCGACCGGCGCGTCCTCGTCGTCGGCTGGGGCGGGGTCGGCCGGGCCGTCGCCGCGCGGCTGGCGCCGTTCGAGTGCTCGGTCACCGCCGTCGGCACCCGAGCGCGCGTCCAGGACGGCGTCCAGGTCCACGCCGTCGAGGAGCTGCCCGACCTGCTGCCCGCGCACGACGTCGTCGTCCTCGCCTGCCCGCTCACCGACCGCACGCGGGGGCTGGTGGGCCCGGAGTTCCTCGCCGCGATGCCCCACGGCGGGCTGCTCGTCAACGTGGCCCGCGGCCCCGTCGTGGACACCGCCGCGCTCGTGGAGGCGCTGCGGGCCGGGCGGGTCAGCGCCGCGCTCGACGTCACCGACCCCGAACCGCTGCCGGCCGACCACGAGCTCTGGTCCCTGCCCGGGGTCCTCGTCACCCCGCACGTGGGCGGGAACTCCACGGCCTTCCGGCCGCGGATGGTCGCGCTGCTGCGCGAGCAGGTGGCGCGGCTGCACCGGGGGCAGGAGCTGCGCAACGTCGTGCCTCGACCCCTCCGGTAGCGGCTACCCTGGGAGGGTTTGCCCTCCCGCCCCGCGAGAACGGACGCCCCGTGGACGCCCCCCTGGACAAGCTCACCCTGCTGCAGGTCAGCCACCGCTACGACGTGGACGTGGCCACGCTGCACGCGCTCGTGGGTCGCGGCGCCCTGCCCGCCCCCACCTGGTCCGACGGGCGTCTCGGGTGGCACGAGGACGACGTGCGGACGCGGCTGCGGGCGCTCGCCCACCGCCGCTGACCCGGACCGGGGTCAGCTCGACTCGCGCGCGATGAACCGGTGGGGGACGACCCGCACCGGGTCGTCCGCCGATCCCTCCGACAGTTGCACGACGAGGTCGAGCGCGGCCCGCGCGACCTCGGCCAGGTCGATGGCCAGCGTCGACAGCCGCGGGGTGACGAACTCCCCGAGCGCCAGACCGTCGACCCCGACGACCCGCACGTCCTGCGGCACCCGGACGCCGTGCGCGTCGAGGTCCCGCAGGAGGCGGAAACCCCCGAGGTCGTTGAACGCGACGAGGGCGTCGGGCGCGCCGGGCGACAGGTCCGCCCACCCGGCGTCCCGGTCCACGACGACGGCGTCGACCCCCGCCGCGGCGAAGGCGTCGACGAACGCCGCACCGCGCGACGACCCGCCGGGCAGGTCCAGGACCAGCGGGCGCCGCGCACCGCGTCCCAGCAGGTGCCGCACGGCGTCGCCGGTGGCGGTGCGCCGCTCGAACTCGATGCGCCCGTGGCCGGGGTGGACCCGGGGCGGGTCGATCTCCACGACGGGCAGGTTGGGGGCGCCGGCCCCGGGGGGTTCCAGCGCGAGCCCGGTGAACCCGACGACGGCGTCCGCGGCGCCGACGAGGTCGGCCACCGACCCGGGTTCGGCCATGACGACGTTCCACCCGCGTACGGCGGCCAGCCGCAGGACGGTCGCGGCGAGGTCGGCGTAGTAGGGGTTCGTCAGGTCGCCGACGACGAGGCCGAGAGTGCGGGCCGAGGGTTTGACGAGGCCGCGCCCGAACCGCGACGGGTGGTAGTTCACCTCGCGCGCGGCGGCCAGGACGCGCTCACGCGTCGCGGGGCTGATCCCGGGCATGTCGTTGACCGCCCGGGTGACGGTCTGGCGGGAGACCCCGGCGGCGCGGGCGACGTCGACGATCGTCGCCCGCGCCGGTCCGGCGTTGCGGTTCACCCCTCGCGCAGGTCCAGCCAGGCCACCTGCTGCTCGTCGAGCTGCACGCCCAGGCCGGTCATCGACGAGCGCGCCTCGGCGATCGTGCGGGGGCCGAAGAGCGCGAACACCTGGAACGGCTGGGCCAGCACGAACGCCAGGGCGATGGCCGTGGCCGGGACGCCGAGTTCCCGGCCCAGCTTCTCGGCGCGGGCCTTGCGCTCGAAGTTCGCCTCCGAGTAGTAGCAGCGCACGAGTTCGGCGTCGCTGCGGTCCTCGGGGTTCGCGCGGGCGAAGAACCCGCGGGCCTGCGAGCTCCACGGCAGCAGGGCGATGTCGCGCTCGGACAGCCACTGCTTCGACGCCGGGTCGGTCACGTGGCGGCAGCCGGTCCACGGCACGTCGTACGCCTCGGCGAGGCCGAAGTGGTTGGACAGCACCGAGAACGGCCGCTTGCCGTGCTGGCGGGCGTACTCGTTGGCCTCGTCGACGCGCGCGGTCGACCAGTTCGAGCCGCCGTAGACCGTGATGCGACCGGCGGAGGCGTGCTCGTCGAGGACGTCGACGAACTCGCCGACGGGCACGTCCTCGTTGTCGCGGTGCATCATGTAGATGTCCGCGTGCTCGTGGCCCTGGCGCTCGAAGGACTCCAGGAGCTGGCGGGTCAGCGACTCGGGGTCGCAGTGGGGGGTGTGGCAGCCCTTGACGATGACGTTGAGGTCGCCGCGGTTGCCGCGGTTGGCCATCCACCGGCCGAGCAGCTTCTCGTACTTGCCCGAGCCGTACAGCCACGCCGTGTCGAACGTGTTCCCGCCGGCCTCGACGAACGCGTCGAAGATGGCCGAGGCGTGCGCGAGGTCGGGCTGGTTGTCGCAGCCCATGACCAGGCGGGAGACCTCGCGGTCCAGGCCCGGGATGCGGCCGTACTTCATGGCGGTGGGGACGCTGCGCCGCAGCGGCAGGCCCGAGACCGTGGGGATGTCCGCGGTGTCGGTCTCGAACGGGTAGCGCAGCCCGATCGCGGCGCGCCAGCGGTCCAGCACGGCGTTGACGGCGAGGGTGTCCTCGAGGGTGAACGCGGGGGTGCCGTCGCCGACGAGCGCCTTCGCCTCCAGGGCGTAGGCCTTGTTCTCGGGCAGGTCCGGGTCGAAGGCGAACTCCTCCGGTTCGGCGCCGGGCCGGGTCAGCACGACGCGCGTGTCGCCGAGGATCGTCCACGGGTCCGGCAGGTGGATCCGGCCGGCCGAGCCGTAGACGGTGATCGTCTGCGGGTCGGCCAGCGCGACGCCCGTGCGGACGGCGGCCGTGACACCGCCGGCGAACGTGAGGGACGCCGTCGCCCACTCGTCGACGCCGGTCTCGCCGACCGTGCCCTGCGCGGCGAACTCCTGCACCGCGGCGGGGCGGCCGAGCGCCGCGCTCGCGACGAGGTGCGCGGCGGAGACCGGGTAGCCGCCGACGTCGAGGATGCCGCCGCCGGCGAGGTCGGCGTCGTAGAGGCGCCCCTGCTTGGCCCCGGTCGCGAACGCGAAGCTGGCGTCGACGTGCTGCACGGTGCCGATGGCGCCGGAGCGCACGAGCTCGAGCAGCTTCTGCAGCTGGGGGTGGTGGGCGTACATGAACGCCTCCAGGACGCGGGCGCCGGAGGCGCGCGCCGCGTCGACGACGGCCATGACGCTGCCGGCGTTGGGGGCGAAGGGCTTCTCGCACAGCACGTGCTTGCCGGCCCGGACCGCGGCCAGGGTCAGCCGCGCGTGGGTGACGTGGACGGTGCTGACGTAGACGGCGTCGACGTCCTCGCGGGCCAGGACGGCGTCGTAGTCGCCGACGAAGGCGTCGGGGGCGAACTCCGCGGCGAAGGCGCGCGCGCGCTCCTGACCCCCCGGGGTGGGCGAGCCGCCGACCGCGACGAGCCGGGCGTCCGCGTGGGGCAGCTGGGAGGCGAACCGGTGGGCGATGCCACCGGGACCGAGCACGGCCCAGCGGGTGGGGGTCGACATCTGGCGCTCCTTCGAGCCGGGGAGGAAGCGTCGTGAACGTTCACGACGTGCGTGACGCTATCCCCGTCCCCGCGGTGCGGTCAACGCCCACCGCCCGTGCGGCGCCTACACTCCCGCCGTGAGCCCCGCTGATGAAGTCGACATCAAACCGCGCAGCCGGCAGGTCACCGACGGGCTGGAGGCGACCGCTTCGCGCGGCATGCTCCGCGCCGTCGGCATGGGGGACGAGGACTGGGACAAGCCCCAGATCGGCGTCGCCTCGAGCTGGAACGAGATCACGCCCTGCAACCTGTCCCTGGACCGCCTCGCCAAAGCGGTCAAGGACGGGGTGCACGCCGCCCGCGGGTACCCGCTGGAGTTCGGCACGATCTCCGTCTCCGACGGCATCTCCATGGGTCACCAGGGGATGCACTTCTCCCTCGTCTCGCGCGAGGTCATCGCCGACTCGGTCGAGACGGTCATGAGCGCCGAGCGCCTCGACGGGTCCGTCCTGCTGGCCGGGTGCGACAAGTCGCTGCCGGGCATGCTCATGGCCGCCGCGCGCCTGGACCTGGCGAGCGTCTTCCTCTACGCCGGGACGATCCTGCCCGGGCGCGCGAAGCTGTCCGACGGCAGCGAGCACGAGGTCACCCTCATCGACGCGTTCGAGGCCGTGGGGGCCTGCGCGCGCGGGCTCATGTCCCGCGAGGACGTCGGCGTCATCGAGCGCGCGATCTGCCCCGGCGAGGGCGCCTGCGGCGGCATGTACACCGCCAACACGATGGCCGCCGCGGCCGAGGCGCTCGGCATGTCGCTGCCCGGCAGCGCCGCCCCGCCGGCGACCGACCGCCGCCGCGACGGGTTCGCCCGCCGCTCGGGCGAGGCCGTCGTGAACCTGCTGAGCAAGGGCATCACGGCCCGGCAGATCCTCACCAAGGAGGCGTTCGAGAACGCCATCGCCGTCGTCATGGCCCTCGGCGGCTCGACCAACGCCGTCCTGCACCTGCTGGCCATCGCCTACGAGGCCGAGGTCGACCTCACGCTGGCCGACTTCGACCGCGTCGCGGGCAAGGTGCCGCACCTGGGCGACCTCAAGCCGTTCGGCCGGCACGTCATGGTCGACGTCGACCGCATCGGCGGGATCCCCGTCGTCATGCGCGCGCTGCTGGACGCCGGTCTGCTGCACGGGGACGCGCTGACGGTCACCGGGAAGACGATGGCCGAGAACCTCGCCGACATCGCGCCGCCGGACGTCGACGGCGTCGTGCTGCGGGCGCTGGACGACCCGATCCACCAGACCGGCGGCATCACCATCCTCACGGGCAACCTCGCCCCCGGCGGGGCCGTCGTGAAGAGCGCGGGGTTCGACTCCGACGTCTTCGAGGGCACCGCCCGCGTCTTCGAGCGCGAGCGCGCGGCCCTCGACGCCCTCGAGGACGGCACGATCTCGGCCGGCGACGTCGTGGTCATCCGCTACGAGGGCCCCAAGGGCGGGCCGGGCATGCGGGAGATGCTGGCGATCACCGGCGCGATCAAGGGCGCCGGGCTCGGCAAGGACGTCCTGCTGCTGACCGACGGCCGCTTCTCGGGCGGGACGACGGGGCTGTGCGTGGGGCACATCGCCCCCGAGGCCGTCGACGGCGGTCCGATCGCCCTGGTCCGCGACGGCGACCGCATCCGCCTGGACGTGGCCGGCAAGACGCTGGAGGTGCTCGTCGAGGACGAGGAGCTGGCGTCGCGCCGCGAGGGCTGGGCCCCGCTGCCCCCCGTCTTCACGCGCGGGGTCCTGGCCAAGTACGCCAAGCAGGTCCAGTCCGCCTCGGTCGGGGCGGTCTGCAGCTGATCCGCAGCCGACGCGTGCGAGGCCCGTTCTGAGACGGGTGTCCACGATGTGAGACGCGGCGCGCTGTCGGCTGACAGCGCGCCGCGGGACGGCTACCTTTCCACCCATGCGGTTCCTCGTAGCCATCGGACAGCGCGCCGGCTGAGTCAGTTCGGCCGAGCGCGCGACCCCTCACACGCCATCCCTGGCAGAGGGGTCTTTTTGCGTCCGGCGGACCGAACACGCCGGGCGTCCGGGAAGCACGACCACCGTGAACGGCACCGCCCGAGGAGGACACCGAGATGCCAGAGCAACTGCCCCTGGACCCCAAGCTCCCCGTCGCCCAGCTCACCGGCGCGCAGAGCCTCATCCGCTCCCTCGAGGCGGTAGGGGTCGAGGTCGTGTTCGGCTACCCCGGCGGCACGATCCTCCCGAGCTACGACCCGCTCATGGACTCCCCGCACGTCCAGCACATCCTCGTCCGCCACGAGCAGGGCGCCGGGCACGCGGCCGAGGGCTACGCGCAGGCGACCGGCAAGGTCGGCGTCTGCATGGCCACGTCCGGGCCGGGGGCCACCAACCTCGTGACGCCCATCGCCGACGCCTACATGGACTCGGTCCCGCTCGTCGCGATCACCGGTCAGGTCGGCACGAAGGCCATCGGCACCGACGCCTTCCAGGAGGCGGACATCACCGGGATCACCATCCCGATCACCAAGCACAACTACCTGGTGACCGACCCGGCCGACATCCCGCGCACCATCGCCGAGGCCTTCCACCTCGCCTCCACCGGCCGCCCCGGGCCCGTCCTCGTGGACATCCCCAAGTCGGTGCAGACCGCGACCACGTCCTACGCCTGGCCCGAGACGGTCGACATGCCCGGCTACCGGCCCGTGGTGCGCCCGCACAGCAAGCAGATCCGCGAGGCCGCGCGCCTCATCGCCGCCTCCGAGCGCCCCGTGCTCTACGTGGGCGGGGGCGTCGTCAAGGCCGAGGCGTCGGCCGAGCTGCGCGCCCTGGCCGACCTCACCGGCATCCCGGCCGTCACCACGCTGATGGCCCGCGGCGCCCTGCCCGACTCGCACCCGAACCACCTGGGCATGCCCGGCATGCACGGGACGGTCGCGGCCGTCACGGCCCTGCAGAAGGCCGACCTGCTCATCACGCTCGGGGCGCGGTTCGACGACCGCGTGACGGGGGAGCTGTCGAGCTTCGCCCCCGAGGCGAAGGTCGTCCACGCCGACATCGACCCGGCCGAGATCGGCAAGAACCGCGCGGTGGACGTCCCGATCGTGGGTGACGCCAAGCTCGTCATCGCCGAGCTGACCGCGGCCGTGGCCGCCGAGTTCGACAAGGGCCGGGCCGACCTGAGCGCGTGGCAGGACCTCACGCAGTCCTGGAAGGCGACCTTCCCGCTGGGCTACGCCGAGTCCGAGGACGGCACCCTCGCCCCCCAGCACGTCATCGAGCGCATCGGCGCGATCGCCGGCCCCGACGCCGTCTACGTGGCCGGCGTCGGGCAGCACCAGATGTGGTCGGCGCAGTTCGTCCGGTACGAGAACCCCCGCACGTGGATCAACTCCGGGGGCCTGGGGACCATGGGGTTCTCCGTGCCGGCCGCCATGGGTGCCAAGGTGGGCCGTCCGGACACCGTCGTGTGGGCCATCGACGGCGACGGCTGCTTCCAGATGACGAACCAGGAACTGGCGACGTGCACCCTCAACGGCATCCCGCTGAAGGTCGCGATCATCAACAACTCCTCCCTCGGCATGGTGCGGCAGTGGCAGACGCTCTTCTACTCCGAGCGCTACTCCAACACCGACCTGCACTCCGGTGACCACCACGGCACCCACGCCTCCCCGGTGCCGGACTTCGTCAAGCTCGCCGAGGCCTACGGCTGCGTCGGGTTGCGCTGCGACCGGCCCGAGGACGTCGACGCGACGATCGAGAAGGCCATGGCCATCGACGACGTCCCCGTCGTCATCGACTTCCGCGTCCACCGCGACGCCATGGTCTGGCCGATGGTCGAGGCCGGCGTGAGCAACGACGCCATCCAGTACGCCCGAGGGGTCTCGCCCCAGTGGGACCGCGAGGAGTCCGGCGACACCGTCTCCGGCCCCGAGAAGGTGATCTCCTGATGTCCCAGCACACCCTGTCCGTCCTGGTCGAGAACCGACCCGGTGTCCTGATGCGCGTCACGTCGCTGTTCGCGCGCAGGAACTTCAACATCCACTCCCTCACGGTCGGACCGACCGAGCGCGCCGAGATCTCCCGCATGACCATCGTCGTGGACGTGGAGCGGCAGCCGTTGGAGCAGGTGACGAAGCAGCTCAACAAGCTCGTCAACGTCCTGAAGATCGTCGAGCTCGAGGACGACGCCTCGGTCCAGCGCGAGCTGCTGCTCGTCAAGGTCCGGGCCGACGCCTCGGCGCGCGGGGAGGTGCTCGACACCGTGCAGCTCTTCCGCGCGCACGTCGTCGACGTCGCCCCCGACGCGGTGACGGTGGAGGCGACCGGGAGCCCGGACAAGCTGGCCGCGCTGCTGCGCGTGCTGGAACCGTTCGGCATCCGGGAACTGGTGCAGTCCGGTTCGGTGGCGCTCGCCCGTGGTGGGCGTGCGATCTCCGACCGCGCCCTGCGCTCCGCCTGACGCCTCCGGCACCGCGAGCACAACGCAACCGCACGAAGAAACCGAGGAGAGAACCCCACGTGGCCGAGATGTTCTACGACGACGACGCCGACCTGTCCAAGATCACCGGCAAGAAGGTGGCCGTCATCGGCTTCGGCAGCCAGGGCCACGCCCACGCGCTGTCCCTGCGCGACTCCGGTGTCGACGTCGTCGTCGGCCTCAAGGAGGGCTCCAAGAGCCGCGCGAAGGCGCAGGAGCAGGGCCTGGCCGTCGCCACCCCGTTCGAGGCCGCGCAGGCCGCCGACGTCATCATGGTCCTGGTGCCGGACCACCTGCAGCGCGGTCTGTACGCCGAGGCGATCGAGCCGAACCTCACCGCCGGCAAGGCGCTGTTCTTCAGCCACGGCTTCAACATCCGCTTCGGCTACATCAAGCCCCCGGCCGACGTCGACGTCGTCATGGTCGCCCCGAAGGGCCCGGGCCACCTCGTGCGCCGCGAGTACGTCGACGGCCGCGGCGTCCCCGTGATCGTCGCCGTCGAGCAGGACGCCTCCGGGAACGCCTGGGACCTGGCCCTGGCCTACGCCAAGGCGATCGGCGGCCTGCGCGCCGGCGGCATCAAGACGACCTTCACCGAAGAGACCGAGACCGACCTGTTCGGTGAGCAGGCCGTCCTGTGCGGTGGCGCCTCCGCGCTCGTCCAGACCGGTTTCGAGGTCCTCACCGAGGCCGGCTACCAGCCCGAGGTCGCCTACTTCGAGTGCCTGCACGAGCTGAAGCTCATCGTCGACCTCATGTACGAGGGCGGCATCGCCAAGCAGCGCTGGTCGGTCTCCGACACCGCCGAGTGGGGCGACTACGTCTCCGGCCCCCGTGTCATCGACGCGTCGGTGAAGGAGCGCATGAAGGACGTCCTGAAGGACATCCAGGACGGCACCTTCGCCAAGAACTTCATCGAGGACCAGGACGCCGGCGCCCCCAAGTTCAAGGAGCTGCGCGCGAAGTCCGAGCAGCACCCGATCGAGGCCACCGGCCGCGAGCTGCGCAAGCTCATGGCGTGGGTGAAGTCCGACGACAGCGACTACGTCGAGGGTTCCGCCGCGCGCTGACCCCCGGGACGGACGAACCCCCGCACCGCCAGGCGGTGCGGGGGTTCGTCCGTCCCGCGCGGTCCCGGGGTCAGCCCGCGAGCTTGCGGGTGATCCCGACGACGCGGTTGACGAGGTGGTCCAGGGCGGTGAACTCGGTGTCGCCGAGCGGGATGTCGTTGCCGCCGCCGGTGACGTGGCTGACGCCGTAGGGGTTGCCGTCGACGAACTTCGAGCCGTCGGTGTACCCGGGCGGCACGATGATCCCGCCGAAGTGGTAGATCGTGTTGTAGAGCGCCAGCAGCGTCGTCTCCTGGCCGCCGTGGGCGGTCTGGGACGCCGTGAACCCGGCGTAGACCTTGTCGGCGAGCTGGCCCTGGGCCCACTGCGGGCCGAGGGAGTCGATGAACGTCTTGAGCTGACCGGCGATGTTGCCGTACCGGGTGGGGGAGCCGAACAGGACGGCGTCGGCCCACACGACGTCGTCCGCCGTCACGGCCTGCGTGCCCTGAGCGGCCTCCGCCTCGACCTGCTGGGCGTCGGTGACCTCCTTCTCGCCGCCGGTGGTCTGGCGCTCGACCTGGCGCAGACGCACCTCGGCGCCGGCCTGCTCACCGGTGGCGGCCAGGCGCTCGGCCATCGAGCGCACCGTCCCGGTCGCGGAGTAGTACACGATCGCGAGCTTCACGTCGCTCACAGGGACCTCCCGTTTCGTTGAACGTGCAAAAGCATCCCCAACCTAACCCGGTCGCGTCGCGAGCGCACTGCGGGCGTGGCATGGTGACGACCGGCCGACGGGGAGGTGTCGTTCGAGTGAGCCGTCGCGGGGAACTGCCGACCAAGGACTGCGCCGTGTGCGGGCGCACCATCACGTGGCGCAAGAAGTGGGAGCGCGACTGGGACGGCGTGAAGCACTGCTCCGACGCCTGCCGCCGGAGGGCGAAGTCCTCCGGCGCCGTCGACGCCGCGCTCGAGGTGGCCCTGCGCCGCCTCCTGGCCGAACGCGGGAGGTCCGGGACGGTCGACCCCGAGGAGGCGGCCCGTGCGGTCGGCGGGGACGACTGGCGCGACCTGGGGGAGCCGGCGCGGTCCGCGGCGCGCCGGCTCGTGGCCGCCGGGGAGGCCGAGATCACCCAGGGCGGCCGCGTCGTCGACCCCTCCACCGCGAAGGGCCCGATCCGGGTGCGCCGGCGCTGAGGGGCGGGCGTGGCGTCGCCGGCACCCGCCCCACCGTGCGCGAGGACGTCGGCCGCGACGACGACGAGATCGAGGAGACCGTCACGCACGTCGCCGACCCGGACGACCTCGACCGGTTCGTCGAGGGGTGCCGGGGGTTCGCCGCGCTCGGCGCCTGAGGTTGGCGCCTGAGGTTCAGGACCAGCGGCTGCCAGGCACCGGCAGACCCAGGTTGCCCCGCAGCGTGGTCGCCGGGAGTTCGGGGGCGAGCACCCCGCGGCGCCGCAGGAGGGGCACGACCTGCTCGGCGAACTCCTCCACGCCCTGCGGGACGGAGGAGAACGCGAGGGTGAACCCGTCGGCCGCGCCCCGGGTGAACCGTTGCGTCATCCAGTCCGCAACCTCCTCGGGGGTCCCCGGCAGGAACCGGCGGCGCAGCATGGTCCGGTACAGCTCGCGCAACGTGAACCGGTCGCGGTCCAGCAGCTTGCGGATCCCCTCGAACACCGTCTGGACCTGGTTCGACCCGCCCGCGAAGTCGAAGCGGAACTCCTCGTCGAGAGGGCGGTCGGACAGGTCCACGCCGAGGTGGTGGGACAGCCAGTCCAGGCTGAGCCGGTCCGGGGTCAGGGCCTCGATCTCCTCGAGGCGTTCGTGCGCCTGCGCGGTGCTCGCGCCCAGGACGGGGGAGACGGCCGGCAGGACCAGCAGGTGCGAGCGGTCCCGCCCGGCCTGGACGGCCCGACGCTTGTAGTCCTCGTACAGCCGCTGCGCCCCGGGCAGGGGGGCCGACCCCGGCACGAACACCGCCTCGGCGTGCCGACCCGCCAGCCGGCGCCCGTCCTGCGAGGACCCGGCCTGGAACAGCACCGGTCGCCCCTGCGGTGGTCGCGGCAGGTTCAGCGGACCGCGGACGCGGAAGAACTCACCGGCGTGGTCCAGGACGTGCATCCCGGCGGGGTCGGCGTACCGGCCCGTCGCGACGTCCGGCGCCACCGCCCCGTCGTCCCAGCTGTCCCAGAGGCCGTGGACGACGTCGACGAACTCCGCGCCGCGCCGGTAGCGGGCCGCGTGGTCGAGGTTGCGGTCCAGGCCGAAGTTGCGGGCCTCCTCGTCGCTCGCGGACGTCACGAGGTTCCACCCGGCCCGTCCGGAGCTGAGGAAGTCGAGCGAACCGACCTGGCGGGCGGTGTGGAACGGCTCGTTGTACGTCGTCGACACCGTCGCCACCAGGCCGATGCGTTCGGTGCAGCGCGAGAGCGCACCCAGCAGGCCGAAGGGTTCGGGCCGCAGGTTCGCCACGTGCTCGACCCCGGAGGGGAACCGGTCCCACACGTAGAGCTCGTCCGCGTAGAACAGCGCGGCGAAACCGGCGGTCTCCGCCGTCCGCGCGAAGCGCTCGTAGTAGTCGACCGAGAGGTACTCGGCGGGACGTCCCCCGGGCAGGCGCCAGCTCGTGAGGTGCTCGCCGCCGGGGTAGAAGAGCATCGCGGTGAGGATCACGGGGCCGCACGCTACCCCGGCCGCGTGAAGCGCTTGACAGGTCAGGGTGCCGTGCCCTCCACTGGACGTGCCATCCAGAGCGGCCGAGAGACCTGGCTCGTCGACGCCGCAGCAACCGCCCCGCCGGGGTCGGTGCTCCCGCCAGGACCGATGGGAGAGGACCACCGATGGAGCACGCGCCGCTGACGCGACGTCTCGTGATCGACCTGCTGCGCAGCGCCGGGACGACCTGTCGGGCATAACCGCCCCGACACCTCACCCGTCCCGCCCCCGGAAGGCCCTGCGATGCCGCACGTCCCGAGCGCCCCCCTGTCCTTCGCCACCCGGCAGGTCCACGCCGGCAGCGAACCCGACCCCGTCACGGGCGCCCGCGTCACCCCCGTCCACCTCACAGCGGGGTTCGTCTTCGACGACTTCGAGCAGGCCCGGGCCCGCTTCGCCGGGGAGGACGACGGGTTCGTCTACACGCGGATGGGGAACCCGACGACGGCCGCCGTCGAGCGGCGGCTCGCCACCCTGGAGGGCGGGACCGACGCGCTGCTGCTCGGCACCGGGCAGGCCGCGCTCACGGTGGCCCTGCTCGGCATCCTCGGAGCCGGGGACCACCTGGTGGCCGCCGCGGACCTGTACGAGGGGTCCCGCGGGTTGTTCCTGGAGAACTTCGCGCGGCTGGGGATCTCCGTGGACTTCGCGGCCGGTCCCGAGGACTGGGAACGGCTGGTCCGCCCCACGACGCGCGCGTTCTTCGCCGAGTCGATCGCCAACCCCAAGAACGCGGTCCTCGACGTGCCCGCCGTCGCCGCCGTGGCCCACCGGCACGGCCTCCCCCTCGTCGTGGACAACACGTTCGCCACGCCGTACCTCCTGCGTCCGCTCGAGCACGGCGCCGACGTCGTCGTGCACTCCGCCAGCAAGTTCCTCGCCGGTCACGGCGCCGCGCTGGGCGGCGTCGTCGTCACGGGGCAGGGGTTCGACTGGTCGGGGTTCGAGCACCTCACCGCCCCCGCCGGCGTGCTCGCCGGCGTGAGCTGGGTCGACCGGTACGGTCCGCGGCGCGCCTACGTCGAGCACACCCGCGCCGTGGTGGCCTCCCGCCTGGGGCCGGCCATCTCGCCCTTCAACGCGTTCCTCGTGCAACAGGGCCTGGAGACGCTCTCGCTGCGGGTGGCCCGCCAGAGCGCGACGGCCGAGATCCTGGCCCGCTGGCTGCTGGAACGTCCCGAGGTCGTCTCCGTCGACCACGCCGCCCTGCCCGACCACCCCTCCCACGCCGTCGCGCAGCGCCTGCTGCCGCTCGGCACCGGGGCGGTCCTGTCCCTCACGCTCGCCGGCGGACGGGCTGCGGCGCAACGCTTCGTGGACGCCGTGCAGCTGTTCACGCGGATGACCCACGTCGGGGACGTGCGCTCGCTGGTCATCCACCCGGCCAGCACCACCCACGCCCACCGCACCGAGGCCGAACGGCTCGGGACGGGGATCTGGCCCGGTCTGCTGCGCCTGTCGATCGGCCTGGAGGAACCCGCCGACCTCGTCGCCGACCTCGAACGGGCCCTGGCCGCCACGCACGACCCCGCGCACGAGGGGTCCCTGGCGCAGGTGCGGTCCTGATGGGCCGGTTGCAGCACTTCGGGTACTTCTTCTCCCGCGGTTTCGGCCCGCAGGGCTGGGGCCGGGACTACCAGGCCTGGAACGACGACTGGACCCGGCCGGACCTGTACGCGCACGCGGTCCGAGACCTCGAACGGGCCGGGTTCGACCTCGTCGTGGTCGAGGACGCCGTCTCGCTGGGCAACCCCGCGACGCTGGACCTGCGGGTCCGCGCGGCCTACGGCGGGCCCAAGCACGACCCGCTGCTGCTCGCGCCCTACCTGTTCGCCGCGACGACCCACCTCGGGATCGTCCCCACGGTCAACGCGGGGATCACCCCGCCCTACCTCGCCGCCCGGCAGGCGGCGACGTTGCAGCACCTCTCGGGCGACCGGTTCGGGCTGAACCTCGTCACCGACGTGGGCAGCGCCCGCCACGTCGGGCGCGAACCCGTCGCCCACGACGTCGCGTACGACCGGGCGCAGGAGTGGATCGACGTCGTCCGCCGGTTGTGGCACAGCTGGGACGACGGCGCTCTCGTCGCCGATCCCGTCTCCGGCCGGTTCGCCGACGGCGCCCGCATCGACGCCTTCCAGCACCGCGGCGAGCACTTCGCGCTCGACGGCCCGCTCAACGCGCTGCCGTTCGCGGGCGGTGACCCGGTGCTCGTGTCCCCGGGGGGTTCCCCGCGCGGGGTGGCGTTCGCGGGGTCCCGCTCGGACGTCCAGCTCGCCCTGGCCCGCCTCGACGTCGCGGAGGTCCGCGCCCACCGCTCCCGGGTCCTCGCCGCCGCCGCGGCGGCCGGGCGCGGGGCCGACGACCTCCGGGTGCTGTTCGTGGTGAAACCCGAGCTGGTGAGCAGCCGGGAGGAGGCCGACCGGGTCGTCGCGGCGTCCCGCACCCCCTCCGAGGACGTCCTGCGCGAGGTGGCCCTGCACTGGTCCAGCGACCTCGAGACCGACCTCACGGTGCTCCCGCTGGACCGCCCGCTGGACCCGGCCGTGTTCGGCGACCACGTGTCCCGGGGGACCATCGCCGCACTGCGGGGTGGGACGCCCGACGCGCCGCTGCGCGAACTGCTGGCGCGCAAGGCCCGCAAGGGACGGCTCGCCGACCGCAGCGGTCTGGTCGGCACGGCCGAGGAGTTCGCCGACCTCGTCGAGGAGTTCGGCGAGGACGCCGACAACGACGGGTTCCTGCTGTCCGGTGACCTGCACCCCGTGACGCTGCACCGGTTCCTCGACGACCTCGTCCCGGTCCTGCGGCGGCGGGGCCTCCTGCGGAGCGGCTACGGCGGTGGAGGGTTGCGGGGCAACCTCTTCGAGTTCTGACGCCTCAGCCGGCGAGGAACCCCCGCACCCCGGTCCGCAGCCGCTGGAGCACCGCCGCCGTCCCGGCCGGGTCCCCCCGGTGCTCTAGCGAGTGGTCGGCCCCGTCGAACTCGAGGACCTCCCGGTCGCTCTCGTGCGCGAGGGTGCGGTTCCAGGACGGGTCGGCGGTGCCGCCCACGAGCAGGGTCCGCGGGTGGGACCGGGCCGCGGCCAGACCCACCTCGGGCCGGTCCAGCAGCGGCGTCAGCCAGATCCCGGCCAGACCCCGGTCGGCCACGACCGGCAACGCGAGGGTCGTGAGGGACTTCGCCACCACCAGGCGGGGGCGCAGGTCGTCGAGGAGGAGGCGGACCAGCGCGGGGACGTCCTCGGGGGGAGGCGGTCCCTCGGCCCAGGACAGCGACAGCACCCGGTGGTCGGCGGCGAGGAGCTCGTCGCGGACGGCCCGCAGGACGGGCTGGTCCACGTCGTAGCCGCGCCCCGGCAGCACCAGCGCAGGTGCCCCCGGAGCGCGTCCCTCCTCGAGGATGCGCACGGGTCCTCAGCTCGGGTCGGCGCCCAGCACGACCTCGAACTCCAGCAGCGAGGCGCCGGTGGCGACGGGCCGCTGCCGCTCACCCGCGTGGGCCTCCCGGGCGCCGCCGCCCGACCAGGCCTGGAACGCCTCCTCGGTCTCCCACTTCGTGTAGACGAAGTACCGGGTCTCCCCGGCCACGGGGCGCAGCAGCTCGAAGCCGAGGAACCCCGGTGTGCCCTCCACGGCCCCCATGCGGTGGGCGAACCGGCGTTCCAGCTCCGCCCCGGACCCCTCGGGAACCTCGATCGCGTTGATCTTCACGACAGCCATGGGGGCAGGATCCCAGGATCAGTCCGCGATCGCGGCCACCGGGGGTGTCCGCGCCGCCCGCCGGGCCGGCAGCACCGAGGCCAGGACCCCCGCGGCCGTCGCGACCACGACGATGCCGGCGACCTGCAGCCACGGGACGGTGAGCTGCACCGGGGTCTGGCGGACGAGGACCGACGCGGTGCCGGCCAGGCCGTACCCCGTCCCGAGGACGACGCCGAGGACGGCGGCGACCCCGGCCACGAGCAGCGCCTCCCAGGCCAGCAGCGCCCGCAGCTGGCGACGGGTCAGCCCGAGGGCCCGCAGCAGGCCGGACTCCTGCCGCCGCTCGAGCACCGACAGCGCGAGCGTGTTGCCGACCCCGATGAGGGCGATGAGGACCGCCACCGCGAGCAGCCCCGTGACGACGAGCAGCATCGTGGTGAGCACCTCGTCGAGGGAGTTGCGCACCGAGGCGATGCCGGCGACGTCGCTGCTCGGCAGGACCCGTGCCAGGGCCTCGGAGACGTCGTCGGTCGCCGCGGCCTGCTCGTCGGTGTCGCCGTCGAGGAGACGGACCCACGCGCCCGTCGGCGCGAGCGCCGGGTCGAGGCGGCGGGCGTCGGCGGTGGTCACGGTGGCGCCCGCCGAGGAGCGGACCGCGACCCGCACGCGGAACGGCACCCCGGGGCCGGTCGCCGACCCGGTGCTCTCCTCGACCCGGTGCAACGTCAGCGTGCTGCCGTCGGCCGTGCCCGTCTCCTGCGCCCACTGCCGGGAGACGACGAGCTCCCCGTCCCGCGGCAGCGGGGTGCGGCCCTGGGAGCGCACCACCCCGGCCGCCTCGGCGGGGTCGACCCCGGTCACCGACAGCCCCTGCGACCCGTCGGCCGTGGTGAGGGAGAGGGAGTCGACGAGGGTCATCGCCGCGACGTGGCCCGTGCCGCGGACGGCCGCGACCGCTGCGGCGTCCAGCGCCTGCGGGGAGGTGACGACCACGTCCGTCGGGTAGGAGGCGTCGATGCCGGCCGCGGCCGAGGATCGCGTCGAGGCCGTGCCGACGACCATCGCCGTCGTGAGCGTGACGCCGATGACGAGCGCCGTGGCCGTCGCCGCGGTCCGGCGCGGGTTGCGCACGGCGTTGCCGGCGGCCAGCCGGGCCGGGACCCCGCCGAGGCGCCGGAACGGGCGTCCGGCCAGGGCGACCGCGGCGGGGACCAGGCGCTGGGCGAGCAGCAGGAACCCCAGGAAGCTCACGGCCCCCGCCCCGACCGCGGGCAGCAGGTCACCCCGGCCGGCGAGCAGGACGAGCGCCGCGGTGGCGGGCACCGCGAGCACCAGACCCGCGACGAGGCGGAGCAGCCCGGCCCGCGAGCCGACCGGGGCCGCGGGGACCGGCCGCAGCGCGGCCAGCGGCGCCACCCGGGTCGCCGCGCGCGCAGGGGCGGCGGCCGCGACGACCGTCACCACCGTGCCCAGGACGAGCCCGGTGGCGACCGCCGTGGGCGGGACGACGACGTCGCCCAGCGGCAGGGGGGAGCCCGCCCGCCCGGCCAGCCCCGCCACGGCGGCGGCCAGGCCGCACCCGGCCAACACCCCGGCGGCCGAGGCCAGCAGCCCGACGGCGGCGGCTTCGAGGAGCACGCCGCGACCGACCTGGCCGCGGTCGGCGCCGACGCAGCGCAGGAGCGCCAGCTCCCGCGTCCGCTGGGCCAGCAGGACCGCGAAGGTGTTGGCGATGACGAGCCCGGCCACGAGCACGGCGACCGCGCCGAACACGAGCAGGACCGACGTCAGCGACGCCGCGTCCCCGGTGGAGGAGTCCGCGACCTCCTGCGCCGCCGCGGTTCCGGAGAGCACCGACACCGGCTCGCCGGACACCGCCGCGGTCACGGCGCCCAGCACGTCCTGGCCGGGGGAGGCCGCCACCCGCAGCTGGTCCACGCTCGTCCCGCCCCAGGCGGTGACCGTCGTGCCGGGGGCGAACAGCCGGGGGGACAGCCCGGCCCGCGGATCGCCGGCCAGGTCCACGGTCCCCACGACCGTGACCTCCCGGGTCACCGGGTCCGGGGCGGCACCGTCGGCGCTCGAGGCGGGGTAGGTCGTCACGGCGACGGTGGAGCCCACCGGGACGTCCAACCGGTCCGACACCGCGACCTCGTCGGCGCCGGTGGGCAGGCGGCCGGCGGAGACCCGCTCCCAGCGCAGGGCGCCGTCGGGGCTCACGGCGGACACGACGGCGGTCGTGGCGCCGGTCCGGCCGGGCAGCCGCACCGAGACGTGGGCGGAGCGGTCCGCGGCGACCGCCGCGACCCCGGGGAGGGCGGCGAGGCGGTCACGCAGCACCGGCAGCAGGTCCTCCCCGTCGGGTCCGGCGCCGGTCCCCTCGAGCTGCACCACGGCGGCGCTGGACGTGTACTGCGCACCGATCGACTGCAGCACACCGTTCCTCGCGGTCGCCTCGAGGGACAGGGTCGCCACGACGAAACCCACCGCGATGACGATCGCCAGGCAGGAGGCGGCGACGCGCGCGCCGTGGGCGCGCACCTGGGCCAGGGTCACCCGGAGCACGCTTCAGGCCCCCAGGTCGCGCAGCGCGTCGAGGACGTCGTTCGGCGTCGGGTTCGCCAGACCACCCGCGATCCGCCCGTCGGCCAGCAGCACGACGCGGTCGGCGTACCCGGCGGCGACGGGGTCGTGGGTGACCATGACGACCGTCTGCCCCACCTCCCGCACGCTGCCGCGCAGCAGGCTCAGGACCTCCGCACCCGTCCGGGAGTCCAGGTTCCCCGTGGGTTCGTCGGCGAACACGACGTCCGGGCGCGGCAGCAGGGCGCGGGCGACCGCGACGCGCTGCTGCTGACCCCCGGACAGCTCGTGCGGGCGGTGGTGCAGCCGCTCGCTCAGACCGAGCCGGCGCACCACGTCGTCGAACCACGCGGGGTCGGGGGAACGGCCGGCCAGCCGCAGCGGCAGCAGGACGTTCTCGGTGGCGTCCAGCACCGGGAGCAGGTTGAAGCTCTGGAACACGAAACCGACGCGCTCGCGGCGCAACCGCGTCAGGTCCCCGTCCCGCAGCGCGCCGAGTTCGGTGTCGCCGAGGAACACGCGGCCGGCGCTCGCGGTGTCCAGGCCGGCCAGGCAGTGCATGAGCGTGGACTTGCCCGACCCCGAGGGGCCCGTGATGGCGGTGAACTCACCGCGGGCGAACTCGACGTCCACCCCGGCGAGGGCGTGCACGACGGCGTCCCCCCGGCCGTACGTCTTGCGCAGCCCCTCGGCCCGCACGGCGGGGCGGGCCGCCTGCAGCACCGCCGGCGTCCCCGCCGGCTGGTCGATCCCGGACACGTCGTCCCCCTGTCTCGCAGGCGCTCGCACGGTCTGCGAACGCCCACGACGCTAGGGGACCGGAAGCGTCCGGTCGTCGTGTCCGGAAGTGATCCGGCGGCACCCGCCCGTCATCCCCCGGGTGGACACCTCGAGGTCACGGGGGAGCTCACAGCCGGACGCGGTGCGTCCCGGGCAGCCGGTACGTGCCGGCCGGGACGGACGTCCCCTCGGCGCCGGACCAGCCGACGGTCACGCCTCGGACGGAGGCGGACAGCAGGCGGGTCTCACGGTTCCCGCAGACGCCGATCCGGCTGGGCGTCGGCAGGGTGAAGGCGACGCTGACCCGCGCGCTGTCGGCGTCCAGCCGGGTGAAGCCCGAGACGTCGGCGGGACCGGCGAGGTGGGAGGGCTCGGTGACGACGGGCACGGAGGCCACGCGCGGCAGCAGCTTGCCGGCGCACTTCACGACGACGTCGACCTTCGTGCCGCCCGTCTCGACGAGCGAGGCGACCGGTTCCTCGCAGGAGTCGGAGTAGGTCGCCTCCCCCGGGTCGCACGAGGGGACGCCGCCGACGGCGGAGAAACCCGAGAGGGTGAGGCTGACGCTGCCGTACCCGCACAGCGCGGAGCTCCAGCCGCGGAAGCAGTCGTCGGTCATCGGCCGGGTCTGCGCCGGGGCGTGCAGCTCCAGGGTGGCGGCGCGGGCGAACAGGTGCGGGCCGCCCGTCGCGGCCGAGGCCGGGCTCGCGCCGAGCAGGCCGGCGGCGGTGAGCGCCAGCAGGGCCGGCACGGTGGGCAGGACGCGCGTCAGCGCACGGCGGTGGAACATCTGAGACCCCCCTCAGTGGTCGCGGCCCTCGCAACCGTCACTCATCGTGCCTCAGAGCTGACTCAGGGGTCATGCTTTTGCGGCAACACGTCACCGCGCGTCGCGCAGGACCTCACCCGGTTGGACCAACCCGGCGGAGAACGCCAGGACGACGGCCTGCACGCGGTCCCGCGAGCGCGTCTTGGCCAGCACGCGCCCGACGTGCGTCTTGACCGTCGCCTCCGAGACGACGAACCGCACCGCGATCTCGGAGTTCGTGAGCCCGTGCGCCATGCACTCCAGCACCTCCAGCTCGCGCGGGGTGAGGTCCGGCGGCAGCCCCGGGGCGGTGCTCGCGGACGTCGCCGCCCCCGCCCGCAGCAGCGGGCCGACGTGCTGCAGCAGCCGCCGCGTCGAACTCGCCGCGATCACCGCGTCACCGGAGTGGACGGTGCGTACCGCGGCGAGCAGTTCCTCCGGCGGGGCGTCCTTCAGGAGGAACCCGCTGGCTCCCGCCCCGATCGCCGAGACGACGTACTCGTCGAGGTCGAACGTGGTGAGCACCACGACCTTGGGCCCGTCCTCGCCGAGGCGGCCGGTGATCTGCCGGGTCGCCTCGATCCCGTCCAGCCCGGGCATGCGCACGTCCATGAGCACGACGTCGGCCGGGGTCGAGGTCACGACGCGCACGGCGTCGGCGCCGTCGGAGGCCTGCGCCACGACCGTCAGGTCCGGCTGGGAGTCGATGACCATGCGGAAACCCGCGCGCACGAGCTGCTGGTCGTCGACGAGGACGACCCGGACGGGGTTCCCGTCAGCGTTCCCGGCGGCGTTCACATCAGCGCTCACCCCGGGAACTGTAGGGAAGCGTCGCGCGCACGGAGAAACCCCCGCCGGGCCGCGGGCCGCTCACCACCGACCCGCCGTGCAGCCGCGCCCGCTCGGCCATGCCGACGAGCCCCTGACCGCCCGGGCTCGGCTGGACCATGGACCCCGCTCCGAGACCGTCGTCCTCGACGACCAGCCGCAGGGCGTCCGCCTCCCAGCGCACCTCGACGCGCGTGCGGGCCCGCGGCCCGGCGTGCTTGAGGACGTTCGTCAACGACTCCTGCACGATCCGGTACGCCGCCAGACCCATCGCCGGCGGCAGGTCGCGCACCTCGCCCCGCACCTCGGCGGTGACCTCCAGGCCGCTGGCCCGGACCTGGTCCACGAGGTCGCCGACCATCGTCGCGTCCGGCTGCGGGGCGCGCTCCTCGCCCGGGCCGGTGCGCAGCACCCCGAGCAGGTTCCGCATGTCCGCCAGCGCCTGCCGCCCCGTGCCGGAGATCGTCTCCAGCACCTGGGCGGCCACGGCCGGGTCGGCCCTCGCCGCGTACCGGCCCCCGTCGGCCTGGGCGACGATGACCGACAGGGAGTGGGCCACGACGTCGTGCATCTCCCGCGCGATGCGCTGGCGCTCCGCGGTCGTCGCCAGCCGGGACTCGTTCTCCCGCTCGTTCTCCAGCAGCCGCGCCCGTTCGACGAGGGCGAGCTCGTTCAGCCGCTGGGCGCGGCGCAGGCTGCCGAGGGCCCAGCTCGCCACGACGGAGAACGCGATGAGCGCCGCGAGGACGACGACCGCGCCGAACCCGGCGCCGGAGAAGAAGGCCACGGGGCACAGCAACGAACCCACCAGGCCGAGCAGCAGACCGCCGCGGGAGGCCCAGCGCCGGCCGTAGCCGGCGAGGGCGTAGACGGCCATGAGCACGCCGACGCTCCCCACGGAAGGGGTCAGCAGCGCCAGCTGCAGCAACCCGAAGAGGGCGACGAGCCCGCCGGACACCTCCGGGAACCGGCGGCGCACCGCCAGCGGCAGGGTCATCCCGGCCGCGACGACCACCCCGAGCGCGGACGGGTCCGTCACGGTCGCCAGGACGCTGAGACCGGCCAGGGCCAGGGCCAGGAAGGCGTCGAGGAGGACGGAGTTCACCCGCGTCCAGGCCACGACCGCGTCGAAGACGGTGCGTCCGGTGCTCTCGTCCTGCACCGCCTCAGCGTAGGGAGGGACCGCCGGGTGCTCGTCGTCCCCGGGGACGAGGCCGGGGGTCCGACCGTGGTGGGACGGTCGGACCGCAGGCTCCGATAACCTCCCGCGCATGGCGGACACCGTGCGACTGGCAGTCATCCCCGGCGACGGCATCGGCCAGGAGGTGACGGCCGAGGCGCTGAAGGTGCTCTCCGCCGTGCTCGAGGGGTCCGGCACGACCGTGGCGACGACCGAGTACGACCTCGGTGCGCGCCTGTACCACCGCACCGGCGAAACGCTGCCCGACAGCGTGCTCGAGGAGGTCCGCGGGCACGACGCGATCCTGCTCGGCGCCGTCGGCGACCCCGGCGTCCCCAGCGGCGTCCTCGAGCGGGGGCTGCTGCTCAAGCTCCGGTTCGCCCTCGACCACCACGTGAACCTGCGGCCCTCCAAGCTGTTCCCGGGGGTCGCGACGCCGCTCGCGGACCCGGGTGACATCGACTTCGTCGTCGTCCGCGAGGGCACCGAGGGGCCCTACGTCGGCAACGGCGGGGCCCTGCGCGTGGGCACCCCGCACGAGATCGCGACCGAGGTCAGCGTCAACACCGCGTTCGGCGTCGAGCGGGTCGTCCGGGACGCCTTCGCCCGCGCCGCCGCGCGGCCCCGGAAGAAGCTGACGCTGGTGCACAAGCACAACGTCCTGGTCCACGCCGGTCACCTCTGGCGGCGCACCGTCGAGGCCGTCGGCGCGCAGTTCCCCGACGTCGCCGTCGACTACCTGCACGTCGACGCCGCCACGATCTTCCTGGTCACCGATCCGGCGCGGTTCGACGTCGTCGTCACCGACAACCTCTTCGGCGACATCCTCACCGACCTCGCCGCGGCCGTGACCGGCGGCATCGGCCTGGCCGCCTCGGGCAACGTCAACCCCGACCGGACCACCCCCAGCATGTTCGAGCCCGTCCACGGCTCGGCCCCCGACATCGCCGGGAAGCAGCTCGCCGACCCCACCGCCGCCGTGCTGTCCGTCGCGCTGCTGCTCGAGCACCTCGGGCACACCGGCGCCGCGGCCCGCGTCGACGCCGCCGTGACCGCCGACCTCGCCCGCCGCGCCGCCGGAGAGGCCGGGCGGCGCACCACCGCCGAGGTCGGCGACGCCCTGGCCGCCGCCGTCTCCTGACCCGGGGCCCCGCCTGGCGGCGGGGTACCGTCGAAGCACCTGACCCGCACCCCGAGGAGCCCGCATGACCGCCACCCCGACGACCGGGCCGACCGCCGGGTTGACGTTCCCCGTGACGCCGTCGGCCGTGCCGGTCTCCGAGCGCAGCCGCGCCGAGATCCTCGCCAGCCCGGGGTTCGGGAAGTTCTTCACCGACCACATGGCGGTGGCGACCTGGACGCGCGAGGCCGGCTGGCACGACGCGGCCGTCGTCCCCTACGGGCCGCTGCAGCTCGACCCGGCCGCGGCCGTCCTGCACTACGCGCAGGAGGTCTTCGAGGGGCTCAAGGCGTACCGGCACGCCGACGGCAGCGTCTGGACGTTCCGCCCCGAGGCGAACGCGGCCCGCATGGCCCGCTCCGCGCGCCGCCTCGCGCTGCCCGAGGTGAGCGAGGCGACGTTCCTGGAGGCGATCACCCAGCTCGTGCGCGCCGACGAGGCCTGGGTGCCCACGGGTGGGGAGTCCTCCCTGTACCTGCGCCCGTTCATGGTCGCGACCGAGGCGTTCCTCGGCGTCCGCGCCGCGCACGAGGTGAAGTTCCTCGTCATCGCCTCACCGGCAGGTGCCTACTTCCCCGGTGGCGTCAAACCCGTCTCGATCTGGCTGTCGCAGGACTACACCCGCGCCGCCCTCGGCGGGACGGGCTCGGCCAAGTGCGGCGGGAACTACGCCGCCAGCCTCGCCGCCCAGGACGAGGCCACGGCCAACGGCTGCGACCAGGTCTGCTTCCTCGACGCGACCGACCACCGGTACGTGGAGGAACTCGGCGGCATGAACCTCTACTTCGTCCACGACGACGGTTCGATCGTCACCCCCGAACTCACCGGGACGATCCTGGAGGGCATCACCCGCGACTCGATCATCGACCTCGCCAAGGACCTCGGCCACGAGGTGACCGAGCGCCGGGTGAGCATCGACGAGTGGCGCGAGGGCGTCGCCTCCGGCCGCATCGCCGAGGTGTTCGCCTGCGGCACCGCCGCCGCCGTCACGCCCGTCGGCAAGCTCGTCTCGCCCGACGGCGAGCTGTCCCACGGCACCGGTGCGGCCGGCGAGGTGACGATGACGATCCGCAACGCGCTGCTGGACATCCAGTACGGCCGGGCCGAGGACACGCACGGCTGGTTGCACCGACTGGTCTGACCCCGCGCCCCACCCGGGTGGGGCGGGTGCCGCAGCCGGCTCACTAGGGTGGGGGGATGCGCATCGCCAGGTTCTCGTCGAGTGGTTCGGACCCGCGCTACGGGGTGGTCGAGGGTGCGCCCGGGGAGGAGGAGATCCTCGTCGTCTCCGGGGACCCCCTGTTCAGCCCGCTGAACCCGACGGGGGAGCGGGTCCCGCTCGTGGACGCGCGGTTGCTGGCGCCGGTCATCCCGCGCTCGAAGGTCCTGGGGATCGGGCGGAACTACGTCGCGCACGCCGAGGAACTCGGCAACGAGGTGCCGACCGAACCGCTGGTGTTCACGGTGCCGAACACCTCGGTGGCCGGTCCGGGGGACCCGCTGGTCGTCCCGGCGTGGGCGGGCGGGGAACTGCACTACGAGGGCGAACTGGCCGTCGTCGTCCGCAGGCTGTGCAAGGACGTCCCGAAGGAGCGGGTCGCCGAGGTCGTCTACGGGTACACCGTCGCCAACGACATCACGGCACGTTCCCTGCAGGGGCCGGACAAGCAGTGGTGGCGGGCGAAGGGGGCCGACGGGTTCACGCCGCTGGGGCCCTGGATCGAGACCGACCTGGACCCCTCGGACGTCCGCATCGAGACGCGGGTGGGCACGGGGGAGGACCTGGAGGTCGTCCAGGACGGCCGGACGTCGCTCATGGTCCACGACGTCGCCTCGATCATCGCCCACGTCTCCTCGGCGATGACGCTGCTGCCCGGTGACGTCATCCTCACCGGCACCCCCGCGGGGGTCGGCCCGGTGCGGGCCGGGCAGCGCGTCGAGGTCGAGGTCGAGGGGATCGGCGTCCTGTCGACGCCGTTCACCGCTCCCGGCTGAGCCGCCCCCGGGCCGAGCCGTCCCGCGCGATCACGGCGCGGCGGGCTGCGCGATCGCCACGGTGATCGTGTCGGTCGCGGTCTGCTTGGAGTAGTCGCTCGCCCCCGGCGCGCTCTGCTCGAGCACGTCGTAGCTGATGAGCATCTCGACGCTGCGGGTGCCGGCGGGGACGGCGGGCACCACGAAGGACGTGGAGTACGCGTACGGCGCCATCGCGAGGTACCCCGGGGTCTGCCGGGACGTGTCCTGGACGGTGGGGCCCGTCGTCACGGTGCCGTCGACGGCGACGAGGGAGCTCGTCACCGTGAAGTTGCTGACGTAGGCCCGCTGCTGCTTCCTCCCCGTCCCGAGGTTCGGGCCGGTGATGGTCGCGGCGAGCTGGACCGGCTTGGCCGCCTGGGCGGTCCAGCTCCCCATGTCCAGGGTGGACCAGTAGTCCACGGCCAGGGTCGTCCCGCCGGCCTGCAGCTCGTGGTGGGCCGACCCGAGGGCGAGGTCGTTCTGCACGGGCGTGACGGCGACGGGTGTCGCGGTGGCCGCGGGGGTGGCGGTCGCGGACGGCGTCGTCGTGGCGGCGGGCAACCCGGCGACGGCCTGCACGGAGCCGCAGGCGGTGAGGGCGGACAGCGGGAGCAGCAGTCCGGTGGCGGCGACGAGCGTCTTGAGCGAGCGCGGGGTCACGGTGGTCTCCTGGGGCGGCGGGAGCGGTTCGTCCCGACGACGCTGACACGTGTGACGCTGCGTGAACGAGTCCGCCACCCGTCCGGCGCACCGGTGACGGACAGCGACCACTCCGGTGGACGCACCGGCCCCCTGCGGGCTCACCCGAACAGGTGCCCGGAGCGCAATAGGCTGTTCCCGCCATGACTGAGACCACGCCTGCGCCCGCGACCGAAGCCGCCCCGACCACCGGGGTGCGCGTCCGCTTCTGCCCCTCGCCCACCGGCACCCCGCACGTCGGGCTGATCCGGACGGCGCTGTTCAACTGGGCCTACGCCCGGCACACGGGCGGGCAGCTGGTGTTCCGCATCGAGGACACCGACGCGGCGCGCGACTCCGAGGAGAGCTACGCGCAGATCCTCGAGGCGCTGAGCTGGCTGGGTCTGGACTGGGACGAGGGCATCGACGTCGGCGGCCCGCACGGGCCCTACCGCCAGTCGCAGCGGCGCGCGGTCTACGACGACGTCGTGCAGCGCCTCAAGGACGCCGGGCACCTGTACGAGTCGTTCTCCACGGCCGGCGAGATCGAGGCGCGGCACGAGGCGGCCGGCCGGCCGAAGGTGCTGGGGTACGACGGGTTCGACCGCGACCTGACGCCCGAGCAGGTCGCCGCGTTCCGCGACCAGGGCCGCGAGCCCACCCTGCGGCTGCGGCTGCCCGAGGGCCGGGACTGGTCCTTCGACGACCTCGTCCGCGGGCCCATCGAGTTCAAGGCCGGCTCCTTCCCCGACCCGGTGCTGGTGCGGGCCAACGGCGACCCGCTCTACACGCTCGTCAACCCCGTCGACGACGCGCTCATGGAGATCACCCACGTCCTGCGCGGGGAGGACCTGCTGTCCTCCACGCCCCGGCAGATCGCCCTGTACGAGGCGCTCGTCGACATCGGGGTGGCCAGGGCCGTCCCGCGCTTCGGGCACCTGCCCTACGTCACGGGGGAGGGCAGCAAGAAGCTCTCCAAGCGCGACCCGGAGTCCAACCTCTTCCACCACCGCGACCGCGGGTTCATCCGGGAGGGGCTGCTGAACTACCTGGCCCTGCTGGGGTGGGGGATCGCGGAGGACCGGGACCTGTTCAGCGTGGAGGAGATGGTGGCGGCCTTCGACGTCGCCGACGTCAACGCCTCGCCCGCGCGCTTCGACGTCACCAAGGCGGAGGCCGTCAACGCCGCGCACCTGCGCGTGCTGGCGCCGGAGGACTTCTGCGACCGCCTCGTGCCGTACCTGCAGGCCGCGGGCGTGCTGCCCGAGCACCTCACCGCGGACCAGGTCGCGCGCCTGGCCGCGGCCGCGCCCCTGGTGCAGGAGCGCATGACGCTGCTCGGCCAGGCGCCGGGGATGCTCGGCTTCCTGTTCGTCGCCGACGAGGACGTCGTCCTGGAGGAGGACGCCACGGGGGCGTTGCGCCCGGAGGCGGCCGAGGTCCTCGACGCCTCGCTGAGCGCGCTGGAGGCGCTGCCGGAGTGGACGACGCCGGCTCTGGAGGCGGCGCTGCGGGCGGCCGTCGTCGACGGGCTGGGGGTCAAGCCGAAGTTCGCCTTCGCCCCGCTGCGGACGGCCGTCACGGGACGGCGCGTCTCGCCGCCGCTGTTCGAGTCGATGGAGATCCTGGGTCGCGACGCGTCGCTGGCGAGGCTGCGCCGGCTGCGCGCCACGCTCTGACGAGCCGCCCCGACCGACGGTCCCCGGCGGCTCAGACCCGCCGCCGGGGGCCGATTTGGGAAGCAGCCTGGGCGCCCGGTACAGTTCTTCTCGTCCGGCCGGTTCCCGGTCGGGCAGAACACCATGGGGTATGGTGTAATTGGCAGCACGACTGATTCTGGTTCAGTTAGTCTAGGTTCGAGTCCTGGTACCCCAGCGCTTGTACTGCAAGCTAGGGCCCCGTTGTGTAGCGGCCTAGCACGCCGCCCTCTCACGGCGGTAGCGCGGGTTCGAATCCCGTCGGGGCTACGGAAGAGACCCCCAGTCACGGACTGGGGGTCTCTTCGCGTCTCCGGGCCCGGCCGCGGGGCCGGTCACGACGCCGGGGTCAGCGCCGCCGTGAACGCCGCCGCCGTGGCGAGCACCGCGTCGGCGTGCCGGCGCCCCGGGTGCCGCCCGAAGCGCTCGGCCGGGCCCGAGACCGACACCGCCGCCAGCACCCGCCCCGAGGGGCCGCGGACCGGCGCGCTGACCGAGGCCACACCGGTCTCGCGCTCCCCGCTGGAGTGCGCCCAGCCGCGCCGTCGCACCCCGGACAGGGCCGCGGCGTCGAAGCGGGAGCCGAGCAGCTCCACGGACAACCGCCCGGGGTCGTCCCAGGCGAGCAGGACCTGCGCGGCGGACCCGGCGTGCATCGTCATGGACGAACCGACGGGGACGGTGTCGCGCAGGCCGTGCAGGCGTTCGGCGGCGGCGATGCAGATGCGGTGCTCGCCGTGCCGGCGGTACAGCTGGGCGCTCTCGCCCGTGGAGTCGCGCAGCGAGGTCAGCAGGGGACCGGCGACCGCGACGAGGCGGTCCTCGCCCGCGGCGGCCGCGAGCTCGGCGTGCCGGGCCCCCAGGACGAAGCGGCCCTGCAGGTCCCGGCTGACGAGCCGGTGGTGCTCCAGGGCGACGGCGAGGCGGTGCGCGGTGGGCCGGGCCAGCCCCGTCGTGGTGACCAGCTGGGCGAGGCTGGCGGGACCGGCCTCGAGGGCGTCGAGCACCAGCACCGCCTTGTCCAGGACGCCGACTCCGCTACTCTTGTCCACGAAGCGATACTGGCGTCTCAACCTGTGAGACGCAAGGTGCAGGACGCACGACGTGGGACGCACGAGGGGAGCCGGTCATGGGCCGCACGCTGGCGCAGAAGGTCTGGGACGAGCACGTCGTCCGCAAGGGGCAGGACGGGGAACCGGACCTGCTCTTCATCGACCTCCACCTCGTGCACGAGGTGACGAGCCCCCAGGCGTTCGACGGGCTCCGGATGGCCGGGCGCCCGGTGCGCCGGCTCGACCTGACGATCGCCACCGAGGACCACAACACCCCCACCGCCGACATCCGGCGTCCGCTGTCGATGCTGGAGGACAAGACCTCCGCCAAGCAGCTGCAGACGCTGCGCGAGAACTGCGCCGAGTTCGGCGTGCGGCTGCACCCCCTCGGCGACGCCGAGCAGGGCATCGTCCACGTCGTCGGCCCGCAGCTCGGCCTGACCCAGCCCGGGATGACCGTCGTGTGCGGTGACTCCCACACCTCCACCCACGGCGCCTTCGGCTCGCTCGGCATGGGGATCGGCACGTCCGAGGTCGAGCACGTCCTGGCGACCCAGACCCTGCCGCTGAAGCCCTTCAAGACCATGGCCATCACGGTCGACGGGGAGCTCGCGCCCGGGACGACGGCCAAGGACATCATCCTGGCCGTCATCGCCGAGATCGGCACCGGCGGCGGGCAGGGCTACGTCCTGGAGTACCGCGGCGAGGCGATCCGGTCCCTGTCCATGGAGGGCCGGATGACCATCTGCAACATGTCGATCGAGGCCGGTGCGCGCGCGGGCATGGTCGCCCCCGACGACACGACGTTCGCGTACCTCCAGGGGCGTCCGCACGCCCCGCAGGGCGCGGACTGGGACGCCGCCGTCGAGCACTGGCGGACGCTGCGCACCGACGACGACGCCGAGTTCGACGCCGAGGTCGTCCTCGACGGCGCCTCCCTCGAACCCTTCGTGACGTGGGGCACGAACCCCGGCCAGGGCGTCCCGCTGTCCGGGTCGGTGCCGGTCCCCGACGAGATCGGCGACGACGGGGTGCGCCAGGGCGTCGAGCGGGCGCTGCAGTACATGGGGCTGACCGGCGGGGAGAAGATGCGCGACATCGCCGTCGACACGGTGTTCCTCGGGTCCTGCACCAACAGCCGCATCGAGGACCTGCGCGCCGCCGCGGACGTGCTGCGCGGGCGCACGAAGGCCGGAAACGTCCGCATGATGGTCGTCCCCGGCTCCGCGCGGGTGCGGTTGCAGGCCGAGGCCGAGGGCCTGGACGCCGTGTTCAAGGAGTTCGGCGCGGACTGGCGCTTCGCGGGCTGCAGCATGTGCCTGGGCATGAACCCCGACCAGCTCGCCCCCGGGGAGCGCTGTGCGTCCACCTCGAACCGCAACTTCGAGGGCCGGCAGGGCAAGGGCGGCCGCACCCACCTGGTCTCCCCGGTCGTCGCCGCGGCCACGGCCGTGCGCGGCACGCTGAGCTCGCCGGCCGACCTCGAACCCGCGTCCGAACCCGCGCCCGAACCCGTCGCCTGAGAGGGGCAGTCATGGAGAAGTTCACCGTCCACAGCGGCGTCGGGGTGCCGTTGCGCCGCACCGACGTCGACACCGACCAGATCATCCCGGCCGTCTACCTCAAGCGCGTCACCAAGACGGGGTTCGAGGACGCCCTCTTCGCCGGCTGGCGCTCCGACCCGCACTTCGTGCTGAACCAGGAGCCCTACCGTCCCGGCTCGGTCCTCGTGGCCGGGCAGGACTTCGGGACCGGCTCCAGTCGCGAGCACGCCGTCTGGGCGCTGCGGGACTACGGGTTCAAGGCCGTCCTGGCGCCGCGCTTCGGGGACATCTTCCGCGGCAACTCCGGCAAGCAGGGGTTGCTGGCGGCCGTGGTGTCCCAGAGCGACATCGACCTCATCTGGAAGGCGCTGGAGGCGCACCCGGGCACCGAGGTGACCGTCGACCTCCTCGAGCGCGTCGTGCGCGTCGACGACTTCACGGCCCCCTTCGAGGTCGACGACTACGTGCGCTGGCGGCTCGTGGAGGGGCTGGACGACATCAGCCTGACCCTGCGCCACGCCGACGCGATCGCCGACTTCGAAGCGCGTCGACCGGCCTTCAAGCCGACGACGACACCCCTGGCGCCCTCGGCCTGAGGTGCCCCGGACCGGCCCCGGACCCCGCTGCACCGCAACGGGACCGGGGTCGATCTGCGTCCGGACCCGTTGTGCGGCAGTCGTTCCGCCGGAGGTGCCCGGCAGGGGGACGTGAGCTCGGGCAAGTCCCTGCGCCGCAGCCGGACGCTCCGTCCCGGTGAGCAGGTGTGCTGCGGCGCAACGACTCGCCGCCGCACCGGTGGTGGACTCCGGTGATCGTCGGTCGTACCGTTCTGCCCGTCGGGCTCCTGCTCGGCCCTGCGCGACCCGTTGCGCGAGGAGAAGATCGGTTCGGACGACGCCCGGTACCCAGGAGGAGCCCCGTGAACAAGGCAGAGATGGTCGACGCCCTCGAGGACAAGCTCGGCGGCCGCAAGCAGGCCGTGACCGCCGTGGAGGCGATCGTCGAGCTCATCACGCTGACCGTCGCCAAGGGTGACAAGGTCGCCATCAGCGGCTTCGGCACCTTCGAGAAGCAGGCGCGCAACGCCCGCACGGGACGCAACCCGCGCACCGGCGAGGCCGTCAAGATCAAGAAGACGTCGGTGCCGCGGTTCCGCCCGGGCACCGCGTTCAAGGACGTCGTCTCGGACTCCAAGGCGTTGCGGGCCTTCCAGGCCGCGGCGAAGGAGCGGGCCGCCTCGACCGGGACCGCGGCGACGACCCCCGCCGGGGCGGCCAAGAAGACGGCCGCCGGGGCGGCGACGGCGAAGAAGGCGGCCCCGGCCACCCGCACGGCCACCCGCACGGCCACCCCGGCCGCGAAGAAGGCCGCCCCGGCCGCGCGCCCGAGCACCGCCGCGGCTCGCAAGACGGCCCCGGCCAAGACCGCGACGGCGACCCGGCGCCCGGCCAAGAAGGCCTGAACCCCGCCCGCACGACGAAGGCCCCCGCGCTCGGGTGAGCGCGGGGGCCTTCGTCGTGCGGGCGGTCAGTCGCGGAACGTCTCGATCTGCGCGCCCAGCGGGGTCAGGCGCTCGGCGAGCTGCTCGTAGCCGCGGGCGATGATGTCCACGTTGCGCAGCACCGAGGTGCCCTTGGCCGCCAGCATGGCCAGCAGCACGACCACGGCGGGGCGCAGGGCCGGCGGGCACAGCACCTCGGCGCCGGACCAGCGGGTGGGACCCTCGACGAGCACCCGGTGCGGGTCGAGGAGCTTGACGCGCGCGCCGAGGCGGTTCAGCTCGGTGAGGTAGATCGCGCGGTTGTCGTAGACCCAGTCGTGGACCGTGGTCGACCCCTCCGCGCTGGCCGCGATGACGGCGAAGAACGGCAGGTTGTCGATGTTCAGGCCCGGGAACGGCATCGGGTGGATCTTGTCGATCGGGGCCTTGAGCTCGGAGGGGTGCACCGTGATGTCGACCAGGCGCGTGCGGCCGTTGGCCGCGGGGTACTCCGGCGAGAGGTCGTAGCGCAGCCCCATCTCCTCCAGGATGGCCAGCTCGATCTCGAGGAACTCGATCGGCGCGCGCGTCACCGTCAGCTCCGAGTGCGTGATGATCGCCGCGGTGAGCAGGCTCATGGCCTCCACCGGGTCCTCCGACGGGGCGTACTCGACGTCGACGGAGATGTCCGGGACGCCGTGCACGACCAGGGTCGTCGTGCCGATGCCCTCGATGCGCACCCCGAGCAGCTCGAGGAAGAAGCACAGGTCCTGGACCATGTAGTTCGGGCTGGCGTTGCGGATGGTCGTCACGCCGTCCATGCGGGCCGCGGCCATGAGCGCGTTCTCGGTGACGGTGTCCCCGCGCTCGGTCAGCACGATGGGGCGCTGCGGCGTGACGGCCCGGTCCACCGCCGCGTGGTAGTTGCCGGTGGTGGCCGTGACCTGCAGGCCGAACGGACGCAGGGCGACCATGTGCGGTTCCACGGTCCGGGTGCCGAGGTCGCAGCCGCCGGCGTAGGGGAGGGCGAACTCGTCGTACCGGTGCAGCAGCGGGCCCAGCATCATGATGATGCTGCGGGTGCGGCGGGCCGTCTCGCCGTCCATGGCCGCCAGGTCCAGGTCGTTGGGCACGTCGAGGACGAGGTCGGACTCGTTGACCCACTCGTACCTCACGCCGATGCTGGCCAGGACGTCGAGGATGCGGTGGATCTCCAGGATGCGGGCGACCCCGCGCAGCGTCGTGCGGCCCTTGTTGAGCAGGGCGGCGCACAGCAGGGCGACGCCGGCGTTCTTGCTCGACTTCACCGCGATGCTGCCGGAGAGCTTGACGCCCCCGTGCACGCGCAGGTGCGTCGGGCCGGGACGGCCGATCGAGACGATGTCGTCCTGCAGGGCGTGCCCGACGCGCTGCAGCATGTCGATGGAGACGTTCTGCTGCCCCTGCTCCATGCGGTGCACGGCGCTCTGGGAGGTGCCCAGGCGGTCGGCCAGCTGGACCTGCGTCAGGCCCCGGTGCTTGCGCGCATCGCGGATGAGGGTGCCGATCTGCGACAGGTGGTCGCCGGTCGGCGTCAGCTGCTCGGTGGAGACTGCCATGACGCCCACGCTATCTCATGGATGAGATAAACTGTGTCAAGGGCTCGGCCGGGCGTGTCCCACCTCCTCCAAGGTGCCACACGCCCGGTCTGTTCCCCGGCAGCTCAGCCCGCGGGTGTCCCCGCGTGCGCCAGCGCGGCGTCCAGCGCCCGGGACAGGTCCCGCCACAGGTCCTCGACGTCCTCCACGCCCACGGACAACCGCAGCAGGTCCTCCGGCACGACGACGGGCTCGCCGGCGTGCCGGCGCCGGCGCTCCACGAGGGACTCCACCCCGCCGAGGCTCGTCGCCGGGACCCACAGCCGCACGGCGTCGACGACGGCGTCGGCTCCCGCGGCCCCGCCCACCACCTCGATCGAGACCAGCGCGCCGAACCCCGTCATCTGCGCCGCGGCCAGCGCGTGCCCGGGGTCGTCCGGCAGGGAGGGGTGGCGCACGCGCCGCACGGCCGGGTGGGCGCCGAGGCGGCGGGCCAGCTCGGCCGCGGAGGCCTGCGAGCGCTCCAGCCGCAGCGGGAGCGTCCGCAGGCCGCGCAGCGCCAGGAACGTCTCCAGCGGGCCGGGGATCGCCCCGTGCAGCGTGCGGTGGGCCTGCAGCGCCGCCAGCAGCGTCTCCTCGCGCGCCACCACCGCGCCGAGGACGACGTCGGAGTGACCGGAGAGGAACTTCGTCACCGAGTGCACGACCACGTCGGCGCCGAGCTCCAGCGGGCGCTGCAGCAGCGGCGTCGCGAAGGTGTTGTCCACCACGACGACCGCGCCGCGCTCGTGCCCGGCGGCGGCCAGCGCGGCGAGGTCGGCGACCTCCAGCAGCGGGTTCGTCGGGGACTCCAGCCACAGCACGACCGGGCCCCGCACGCCCGCCAGGGCCGTCCGCACGCCCTCGACGTCGGTGATGTCGGTCGGCAGCACGCTGATCCGGCCCTGGGCGGCGAGCAGCCCCGTGAGGGAGTGCGTGCCGTTGTAGGCGCCGCGGGGGACCAGGACGGTGCCGTCGGCCGGGACGAGGTGCAGCGCGGCCGCCACGGCCGCCATCCCCGAGGCGAACGCCAGCGCCCGCCCGCCCTCGAGCTCGCCCACCGCGCTCTCGAGCGCCTCCCACGTCGGGTTCGCGAAGCGGCCGTAGCCGAGGGCGGCGGTGCCGAGGGAACCACCGCCGACGAACGTCGCCGACAGGGACACGGGCGTGTTCAGCTCGCTGTCGAGGGCCTTGCGGGGGCGGCCCGCCACGACCGCGACGGTCGCGGGGGACAGCGGGGGGTCCCCCGCCACGGCGGGGGACACGGCGGGGTCTTCGTTCTGCGGCACGGGGGAACCCAACCACACCGCCGGTAGGGTCGGCGCCGATGAGCAGCCAGCCCACCCCCCGCCCCCGCGTCGCCGTCGTCTTCGGCGGTCGTTCCTCCGAGCACGCCATCAGCTGCGTGACCGCCGCGGGGGTGCTGACCGCCCTGGACCGCTCGGTGTGGGACGTCGTCCCGGTCGGGATCACCACCAGCGGCCGCTGGGTGCTCGTCGACGACGACCCCGCGCAGTTCGAGCTGACCGACGGCAAGCTGCCCGAGGTGCCCGCCGCCGGACCCGCCGTGGCGCTGTCCCAGGACGTGGAGTCCCGTGCGCTGCAGGCGTCCTCGGGTGAGGCACTGGGGGCGCCCGTCGACGTCGTGCTGCCGCTGCTGCACGGCCCGTTCGGCGAGGACGGCACGCTGCAGGGGCTGTTCGAGCTGTCCGACACGCGCTACGTGGGCTCGGGCGTCCTGGCCTCGGCGGCGGGCATGGACAAGCAGGTCATGAAGCTGCTGCTGGCCGGTCAGGGCCTGCCCGTGGGGCCGTGGACGTCCTTCCGCGCCCGGCGGTGGGCGGCCGAGCGCGACGCCGTCGTCGCCGAGGTCGAGGCGCTGGGCTACCCCGTCTTCGTCAAGCCCGCGCGCGCCGGCTCCAGCATCGGCATCACCCGCGTCACCGACCGCTCCGGGCTGGACGCGGCCGTGGCCGAGGCGGTGGCGCACGACCCCAAGGTCGTCGTCGAGGCCGCCCTGCGCGGCCGGGAGGTCGAGTGCGGCGTCCTGGAGGACCTCGCCGGGGGCGAACCGCTGACGAGCCTGCCCGGGGAGGTCCAGGTCGTCGACGGTCACGACTTCTACGACTTCGAGGCCAAGTACCTCGACTCCGGCAACGTCCGGCTGACCTGCCCCGCGGACCTGCCGCAGGACGTCACCGCGGCCGTGCGCCGCACGGCGGTGCGGGTCTTCGAGGCCATGGAGGCCGAGGGCCTGGCGCGCGTGGACCTGTTCGTCGACGTCGAGCGCTTCCAGGGGACCGGCGGCGCGGAGGGGATCGTCGTCAACGAGATCAACACCATGCCCGGGTTCACCCCCTTCTCGATGTACCCGCGGATGTGGGCGGCCACGGGGGTCGAGTACCCCCAGCTCGTCGACCACCTGCTCCGGCTGGCGCTGCAACGGCCCACCGGGCTGCGCTGAGGACGCTCGCCGACGGCGTCAGAGGCAGGTGCGGGTCTGCGGGATGCGCGCCACCGGCGCGGCGAGGTCGACGAGCTGGGACGTCGCCTGGTCCCGGGTCAGGCCCGGCCCGAACCGGACGGTCACCTCGACCGCGGGCGTGCGGCCGTAGGTGAGGAACCGCACCGCGCGGTCGTTGCTCGCGTCCTGCACCCAGTCCACGGTGGGCCCGCCGTCGGGCCCCACGGGGATGCACGCCTTCGTGGTGGGCCCGAGCACGAGACCGCCGCACCGCAGCACCACCCGGTCCTCCCCCCACACCGCGACGCCCTCGGCGCCCTGCGGGGTGCGGCCCCGCCCGTCGAGGGTCCCCGGCAGCGCGCGCAGCAGGGGGGCGCACGCCGGGTCCTGCGCCTGCGGGGCCGCCTGCACCCCGCGCGAACCGGTGAGGTAGACCCACGCCGCCACGGCCGCCACGGCGACGACGACGAGCCCGACCACCAGCCGCCCGGGCCGGGACGGGGGGGACGAGGCGGTGGAGCCGGTGCTGGACATCGCCCCGTAGTGTGCCCGCCCGTGGTGAGGGACGCGGGAGCGCACGTGCGGGTCGGGGACCTCGACGAGACGGCGTTGCTCGCGCGCGTGGTCCCGCTCATGCCGACGCGGGCCCTGCTCGGTCCCGGGGACGACGCGGCTCTCGTCGCGGCCCCGGACGGGCGCGTCGTGGCCACCACCGACGTCCTCGTCGAGCACCGCGACTTCCGCCGCGACTGGTCCAGCGGCGCCGACGTGGGCTGGAAGGCCGTGGCGCAGAACGTCGCCGACGTCGCCGCCATGGGCGGGCGCTGCACCGGCCTGCTCATCGGGCTGTCGGTGCCCACCGACCTGCCGGTGGCCTGGGTCGAGGACTTCGCCCGCGGGGTCGCGGCCGCGTGCGCGCACCTGGACGCCGTCGTCGTCGGGGGGGACCTGTCCGCGGCGAGCGAGGTCGTCGTGTCCGTCACGGCCCTCGGCGACCTCGGCGGCCGTGCCCCCGTCCTGCGCTCGGGGGCCCGGGCCGGGGACGTCGTCGCCGTCGCGGGCGTGCTCGGCCGGTCCGCGGCCGGTCTGCGGGTGCTGCAGCGCGGGGGGTCCCGCTCGTCCGCCGAGGAGGACCTCGTCGGCGCGCACCGGCGGCCGCGGCCACCGGTGGCGGCCGGGCCCGCCGCGGCGCTCGCGGGCGCCACGGCGCTCATGGACGTCAGCGACGGGTTGCTGCGGGACGCCGGTCGCATCGCGGCGGCCAGCGCGGTCACCGTCGAGCTGACGACGGCGGGGGCGCTGGGGGAGTGGGCCCGCGACCTGGAGCAGCGCCTGGGGCGCGAGCGGGGGCACGGGGTGGCGCTCGTCCTCACCGGGGGCGAGGACCACGCGCTGCTGGGGTGCTTCCCGCCGGACGCGGTGCTGCCGGTGCCGTTCGCGCCCGTGGGCGTGGTGGCCGCGACGAGCCCGCACGGCGTCCTCGTCGACGGGCGGACGTGGGCCGGGGCGACCGGCTGGGACCACTTCGCGCGGTAGGCGCGCCGGCCGTCAGGGCCGGGGACGACGGAGGGCCGGATCCCGCGGGATCCGGCCCTCCGTCGTCTGGAAGGGGGTCAGCGCGTGACCTTGCCCGCCTTCAGGCAGGAGGTGCACACGTTGAGGCGCTGGGGGGAACCGTTCACGGTGGCCTTGACCCGCTGGATGTTCGGGAGCCACATGCGGTTGGTCCGCCGGTGCGAGTGCGAGACGCTCTTGCCGAAGCCAGGGCCCTTGGCGCAGACGTCACAGGTGGCAGCCACGGGGAACTCCTGAAGTCGAACGAGAAGTGCGGCCCCCCGGCGGGAGGCGCAGGCGCCCGGCCGTCCGGACACCTCGAACACCATAGCCGAGGACCGCCGCCCGGGTGAAACCGACGCCGGCGCGGGCCGGGCGCGACCGGGGCGTCCAGGCGCGGGGGGAGCAGCGGTAACCTGCCCGCGTGCTCGACCTGGACGCCCCGCTGTCCAGCCTGCTGCCCCGCGCCGGCGACGGCAGCGGCAAGAACGCCGACCCCGCCAAGTGGCTGAGCCACCTCGGCCTGGAGACGGGCCGGGACCTGCTGTGGCACCTGCCGCGCAAGTACCTCGACCGCGGTGAGCTCACCGCCATCCGCGAGCTGACCGTCGGCGAGGACGTCACGATCGTCGCGCAGGTCCAGGACGTGGGGAAGCCGCAGCCGCTGCGCCAGAAGTCCGGCTGGCGGGTGGTGGTGACGCTCTCGGACGGCCGGGACCGCATCACCACGACGTTCTTCATGGCGACCCCGCACCAGTTCGGCCCCGTGCTCAGACCCTTCGTCGCCGGCGCCCTCGTCATGGCCTCGGGCCGGGCGGGGCAGTTCAACGGCACGTGGCAGCTGGACAAGCCCACGGTCGAGCCGGTCCCGCAGGGGGCGGACGCGGGGGCCATGGCCGAGGCGCCGCTCCCGCTGTACCCCGCCACCCGGGACTGCCCGAGCTACGTCGTGCGCGCCGGCGTCGAGACGCTCCTGGACGCGCTCGAGGCCGAGCCGGCGAGCGAGGGGCTCGGGGAGACCCTGCCGGCCGACGTGGTCGCGGGCGAGGGCCTGCTGCCCCCGCTGGCCGCGCTGCGGGCCGTGCACCGCCCCCGTGACCGCGCCCAGCTCGCGGCCGGCCAGGACCGGCTGCGGTTCGAGGAGGCGTTCGTCCTGCAGACGGCGCTGGCCCTGCGCCGCGCCTCGAGCGCCACCCAGGCCGCCGTGCCCCGCACCCCGTCGGCCGACGGCCTCGCCGCGGCCTTCGACGGACGGCTCCCCTTCCCCCTGACCGGGGCCCAGCGCCGCGTCGGCGACGAGATCGCCGCCGAGCTGGCCCGGCCCCACCCCATGCAGCGGCTGCTGCAGGGCGACGTCGGCTCGGGCAAGACGCTCGTCGCGCTGCGGGCCATGCTCGCCGTCGTCGACGGCGGGGGGCAGGCCGCGCTGCTGGCGCCCACCGAGGTCCTCGCCGCCCAGCACCTGCGCTCCATCACCGGCGCCCTCGGCGACCTCGCCGCGGGCGGGTTCCTCGGCGGGGACGCCCGCGGCACCCGCGTCGTGCTGCTCACGGGGTCGATGGGCGCCGCGGCCCGCCGGGAGTCGCTGCTGGCCGCCGCGAGCGGGGAGGCCGGGATCGTGGTGGGCACCCACGCCCTGCTGCAGGAGGGCGTGCAGTTCGCCGACCTCGGCCTCGTCGTCGTCGACGAGCAGCACCGCTTCGGGGTCGAGCAGCGGGACGTCCTGCGGCGCAAGGGGACCGAGACCGGGCGCGGGATCCCGCACCTGCTCGCCATGACGGCGACCCCCATCCCGCGCACCGTGGCCATGACCCTGTTCGGGGACCTGGAGACCTCCGTCCTCGACGAGCTGCCGCCGGGCCGGGCCGAGGTCCAGACCGTCGTCGTGCCGCAGGACAAGCCCGCCTGGATCGACCGGACGTGGCAGCGGATCGCCGAGGAGGCCGCCCTGGGCCGGCAGGCGTACGTGGTCTGCGCGCGCATCGAGGCCGACGACGACGACCTCGCCGACGGCGCCGAGGAGCCCGACGACGCGGAGGAGCCCCCGGCTCCCGCGCGCGGTGCGAAGGGCGCGGGCGGGGGGCGGCCGGCCCCGCGCCCGCCGGCCGCCGTCTCCCAGGTCCTCGACGTCGTCCGCACCCACCCCGCCACCGCCGCGCTGCGCACCGAGGTCCTCCACGGTCGGCTCCCGCCGGCCGAGAAGGAGGACGTCATGGGCCGCTTCGCCGCCGGGGAGGTCGACGTCGTCGTCGCCACCACCGTCGTCGAGGTCGGGGTCGACGTGCCCAACGCCAGCGTCATGGTCGTCGTCGACGCCGACCGCTTCGGCATCTCCCAGCTGCACCAGCTGCGCGGGCGCATCGGCCGCGGCGGCCTGCCCGGGACCTGCCTGCTGCTGTCCGGCACGAGCCCGGACTCCCGCGCCGGCCGGCGCCTGAAGGCCCTGGCCCGCACCCGCGACGGGTTCGAGCTCGCGCGCCTCGACCTCGCCGAGCGGCGCGAGGGCGACGTCCTCGGCGCGGCGCAGTCCGGGGAGCGGACCTCCCTGCAGCTGCTGGGCGTCCTGCAGCACGCCGACGTCATCGAACGGGCCCGCGCGCGGGCCCGCACCCTCGTCGAGGTCGACCCCGACCTCGCCCGGCACCCCGGGCTCGCGGCCGCCGTCGCCTCCCGCGTGACCGGCGACACCGCGGCCTTCCTGGGACGGGCATGAGCAACCGCGAGCGCACCAGGACCCGTGGCCGCGCCCGGGACGTCGTCCTCGGGGTGGAACGCCTCCTCGTCGGCTACGGCGAGCCCGTCTGCGCCCCCGTCACCGTCGACGTCGCGCGCGGGGAGGCGCTGTGCCTCGTCGGGGCCAACGGCGCGGGCAAGTCCACGGTCCTGCGGGCCCTCGCCGGGCTCCTCGAACCCCTCGGGGGGACCGTCCGCCTGCACGGCGAGCCGGTCGACGAGCGGTCGGTGCGGTTCCGCCGCGAGGTCGCCTGCGTCTTCGACGAGGACGCCTGGTTCGCCGAGCTGTCCGTCGCCGAGCACCTCGAGCTCGTCGCCCGCGGCCACGGCGTGCGCGACGTCGTCGCCGTCGTCGACGCCGAGCTGGAGGCGCAGCGGCTCACCGGTGCCGTCGACCAGCTGCCCACGTCCCTGTCCAGCGGGCAGAAGCGGCGCCTGCTCCTGGCCGCCGCCCTCGTCCGGCCCCGCTCGCTGCTGCTGCTCGACGAACCCGAGCAGCGCCTGGACCCCACGGGCCGCGAGGCCCTGGCCGACCGGCTGCTCGCCGAGCGCGACGCCGGCACGGCCCTCGTCCTGGCCACCCACGACGTCGTCCTGCTGCGCCGGCTCGCCACGCGCGCGGTGGTCGTCGACGACACCGGCGGGGACGGCGGGACGTGCCGGGTCGTCGACGCCGACGAGGCCGCCCGCATCGTCAGCGACCCCGTCCGGTGAGCGCACCCGTCACGGGGGCCGGGGACCTCGTCGGCCCGCTCGCCGACCAGCCGTACCCCACCCGGCGCGAGCTGGCCGAGGAGGCCGCGCCCGCGCGCGCCGCCCGCGGTCTGCGGGCCACGGTCGTCGACACCTACACGACGCTGCTGCAGGTCGCCATCGCCGCCCTCCTCCTGCTCGGGGGCAGCGGGTCGCTGCGGAACGCGCTGCGGGCCGGGCTGTCCGCCTCCGGCGGGGGACCGGGCTGGACCGCGCAGACGTCCGCCGTGCTGACCGCCGTCGGGCTCTCGACGAGCTTCGTGGCCTTCGGCCTGGCGGTCTGGTGCCGGCTCGGACCGGTCTCCCTCGGCACCGCGCCCACGACGTGGTGGACGCCGCTGCCCGTGGACCGCGGGGAGCTGCTGCGGCCCGTCGTGCGCAACCGGGCCCTCGGGTCGGCGCTCGCGGGCGGGGTGTTCACGGCCTGGGCGACGTCGGTCGCGTTCGGCGTGTCGGGCGGGCTCACGGGCGCCCTGGCGGCCGCCGGTCTCGGCGGCGGGTTCGCCGTCGGGGCCGGCCTGGCCGGGACGGGGTACCTCCTCCTCGTGCGGCCCGCCGTCCGGTCGGGGGTGCCGGCGCTGCTGCGCGCCGGGCGCGCCCTGGACGCCGCGGGCGTCGCCGTCGTCGTCCTGCTCGCCGCGAGCGCGGCCGCGGGGATCGCCGTCGACGCGGTCCAGCCCGGTGCCGTGCTCGTGCCGGCCGCCGTCGTGGTGGCCGGCGCGGTCCTCGTGGTCGTCCTCGCGGGCCGGCCCGCGCTGGCGCGGGTCGGCGACGTCCCGTCGCCGTCGCTGCGGCGCGGGGCCTCCCGGCTGGAGCGGCTGACCTCCTCGGTCCTGCAGCTCGACGTCCGCGAGATGGGGCGCGCCGTCTCGGCGGACTCCGGCGGGCGGGTCCGGCGCCGGCGGCGGTTCGGCCGCGTCGGCGGCCCGGTCCGCGCGGTCGTCGCGGCCGACGTCCTCCTCCTGCGCCGCCAGCCGCGCCGGCTCGTGACCGCCGGGGTCCTCGTCCTCGTGCCGTTCGTCCTGGCCGCGGGCACGTCGGCCCACCGCGCCGTCGCCGCGCTGCTGCTGTGGGTCGCCGGCTACGCGGCCGCCACGACGCTGTCCGAACCCGCCCGCGGCCTCGCGCTCGTCCCGGCCGCCGCCCGCGCCCTGCCGATCTCGGCCACCACGGTCGTCGCCGTCCGGTGGATCCCCGTTGCCGTCCTGTCCACGCTGTGGGGGGCGCTGGCCTACCCGCTCGCGGTCACGGCCTCCGGTCTGGTGCACGGGGAGTCGCTCGGCGCGGCCTGGTGGTCGTGGGCGCTGCTGGGGGCACTGGCCGGTCCCGGGTTCGCGGCGGCCGCGCTGCGGGGGGCGGTCCGGCCCGACCCCGACCTGTCGCGCCCCGCCGTCTCGACCGCGATGGGCGCCGTCCCGCCCGGAGCGGCGGCGGCGGTCACGACCGGACCCGACCTGGCCGTCCTCGTCAGCGTGCCGGTCCTGCTGGCGACCCTGGCGCGCGGCGCCTTCGACCGGCTGCTGCTCGGGCAGCTGCTCGCGTCCGCAGCGGCCGTCGGCATCGGGTGGGCCTACGCGGCGCACCGGGCGAGGAAGGTCTCGTGACGCGCGTCGTGGCGGGCACGGCCGGCGGCCGGCGGCTGAAGGTGCCACCGGGGGAGAGCACGCGCCCCACGAGCGAGCGCGTCCGCGAGGCGCTGTTCTCCGCGCTCGAGGCCGCCGGGGCGGTCGAGGGGGCGCGCGTGCTGGACCTGTTCGCCGGGTCCGGCGCCCTGGGCCTGGAGGCGGCCAGCCGCGGAGCCGCGCAGGTCGTCCTCGTCGAGGCGGCCCGGCCCGCGGCCGCCACCGCCCGGGCCAACGTCACCGCCCTGGGGTTGCCCGGGGTCCGGGTCGTCACCGACCGCGCCGAACGCTTCGCCGCCTCACCGGCCGCCGTCGTCGACGGGGGGTGGGACCTCGTCCTGCTCGACCCGCCCTACGCGGTGCCGACCGCGGACGTCACCGCGCTGCTGGGGGTGCTCGTCCCGCTGCTGGCCCCGGCCGCGACGCTCGTCGTCGAACGCTCCTCGCGCACGCCCGAGCCGGTGTGGCCGGACGGGGTGGACCGCGTGCGGGAGCGGCGGTACGGGGAGACGACGGTGTGGGTGGCCACGGTCCCGGTCGGTAGCGTGCGGGCGTGACCTCCGGCGTGCGGGCCTGCGTGTGCCCCGGCAGCTTCGACCCCCTGACCCTCGGCCACCTCGACGTGCTGCTGCGGGCGGCGGACCTCTTCGACGTCGTGCACGCCGGCGTCGCCGTCAACCCGGGCAAGCGCGGGACCTTCACCGGCCCCGAGCGGGCCGAGCTGGTCCGCCGGGCGCTGGCCGAGTCCGGGGACCCGCGCGCCGAGCGCGTCGTGGTGGCGGAGTTCGGGGACGGCCTGCTCGTCGAGCACTGCCGCCGACTCGGCGCGCCCGTGGTGGTCAAGGGCCTGCGCAGCGGCACGGACTACGCCTACGAGCTGCCGATGGCGCTGATGAACCGCCACCTCGCGGGCGTCGAGACCGTCTTCCTCGTCGGCGACCCCGCCTACGGCCACGTCTCCTCCTCCCTCGTCAAGGAGGTCGCCCGGTACGGCGGCGACGTCTCCGGCCTGGTGCCCCCGGCGGTGCGTGCCGCGTTGGCGACCCGGCTGGGGGAGAATGCCTCCGACCCGGCCTGAACGCCGGTCGACGCTCTAGGGAGGCAGTTGCTGTGGAGGTGCACGAGAAGCTCGGCGAGCTCGCCGCGCTCGTGTCGGGTGCGCGGGGTGTCCCGCTGTCGTCGTCGGTCGTGGTGGACCGCGAGCAGCTGCTCGCGCTGGTCGCCGACGTCCGGCGGCTGCTGCCCGCCGAGGTGCAGCAGGCCGGCGACGTGCTCGCCCAGCGCGACGAGGTCCTCGAGGCCGCCCGCCGGGACGCCGACGAGCTGGTGGCCGAGGCCCGCGCGCGGGCCGAGGAGCTCGTCGACGCCCAGGCCGTGACGAAGGCCTCCCGCGAACGCGCCGACCACATCGTGCAGACGGCCCGCGAGGAGGCCAAGCGACTGCGCGTGGACGCCGACGCGTGGGTCGACCGCAAGCTCGCCGACTTCGAGGACGAGCTGGACCGGCTCAAGCAGCAGGCGGCGCGCGGGCGCGACCGGCTCAAGGTGCGCGACGACGGCGACGGCGGCGCCGTCGCTGGTGCGGACGCGCAGCCCGCCGCCGACAGCGGGTCCTGACCCGCGCCGCGGCGTCGCGATTGGGTCGTGGCCGCGGCCTCGGTTACCCTGGGGGACGGCCTCGACGCGGGTGGTGCCCCCACCTGGCGGCGGGGCCGTGTGGTGTGTCGGAACGGTCGAGCGACGAGGTGTGGACGTGAGCAAGAGGCAGCTGCCGGAGGGTCACCTGGACCCGAACGCGCCCCTCGTGCTGTCCACGCACGACCTGGGCCGCCGGCCGGGGACGATGCGCACCCTGCAGCGCACCGTGCCCGCCCCCGCCGACCTCGGCATCGCCGTCATCGGCGTCCCCGAGGGCAGCGACCTCGAGCTCGACCTGCGGATGGAAGCCGTCATGGAGGGCGTGCTCGTCTCGGGCACCGTCCGGGGCACCGCCGTCGGCGAGTGCGTCCGGTGCCTCACCGAGGTGACCGAACCCGTCGAGGTCACCCTGCAGGAGCTGTTCGCCTACCCCGGCAAGACGCCGGTGGAGGTGGCCGACGACGAGGACGAGATCCGTGAGGTCGCCCCCGGCGAGCTCGTCGACCTCGAACCCGCCGTGCGGGACGCGGTCGTGCTGGAGCTGCCGTTCCAGCCCGAGTGCGACGGCCCCTGCCAGCAGGACTACGAGATCGGGGTGTCCGAGCCGGCCCCCGTCTCCGAAGAACCGGCGGACCCCCGGTGGGCCGCCTTGCAGTCCCTGCTCGCCAGCAGTGACGACCCCCCGTCCGGAACCAGAGAGAAGAGCTGATCGTGGCCGTCCCGAAGCGGAAGATGTCCCGCAGCAACACGCGCGCCCGCCGTTCGCAGTGGAAGGCGACGGAGGAGACGCTGGTCCGCAGCACCGTCCGTGGTCAGGTCGCGTACTCGCGCCCGCACACCGCCCGCGTGGTCACCGACTCCGCCGGCACCCCGCTGTACCTCGAGTACAAGGGCCGCAAGGTCAAGGACCTCTGAGCTGACCGCTCAGCAGGCCCCCGCCGTCACGCCGGGCGACGTCCGCGACGTCGCCCGGCTGACTGCCGCCCTGGGTGTGGAGGTGGACGCCGAGCTGCTGCTGCTCGCCATGACCCACCGCTCCTACGCCTACGAGCACGGCGGGTTGCCGACCAACGAACGCCTCGAGTTCCTCGGGGACGCCGTGCTCGGCCTGGTCGTCACGCACGAGCTGTACGCGCGGTTCGCGGACGTTTCCGAGGGCCGGCTCGCCAAGCTGCGGGCCGCTGTCGTGAACTCCCGCGCGCTCGCGGACATCGCCCGGGGTCTCGACCTCGGCGCGCACGTGCGCCTCGGCAAGGGCGAGCTCGGCACGGGTGGCCGGGACAAGAACTCGATCCTGGCCGACACCATGGAGGCCGTCATCGGCGCGACGTACCTGTCCGTCGGCATGGAGGGCGCGCGCGAGTTCGTGCTGCGCCTGACGTCCCCGCTCATGGACTCCTCCGAGCGCCTGGGGGCCGGGACCGACTGGAAGACGGCGCTGCAGGAGGTGACGGCCGCCGAGGGCCTCGGGGTCCCCTCCTACGCCATCACCGAGTCCGGGCCCGACCACGCCAAGAGCTTCACGGCCGACGCCGTCGTGGGGGGCACCGCCCTCGGCCACGGCGAGGGGCGCAGCAAGAAGGAGGCCGAGCAGAAGGCCGCCAGCGCCGCCGTCGAGGCCCTGCGCGCCGCCACCGCGGCCGCGGCCGTGCGTGCGTCCTCCTGAGCCGCCGGTCCTGACGTGCCCGAACTGCCCGAGGTCGAGGTCGTCCGCCGCGGCGTCGCCCGCTGGGTCGTGGGCCGCACGGTCCGCTCGGCGCGGTTCCTGCACCCCCGGGTGACGCGCCGGCACGTCGCGGGCCCGCAGGACGCGGTCGCGCGCACGGAGGGGCTCGTCGTCGCCGACGCCGTCCGGCGCGGGAAGTACCTGTGGCTGCCGCTGGCGAGCGCCGACGGCGACGCGGCCGACGCGATGGTCGTCCACCTCGGCATGAGCGGGCAGCTGCTCGTCGAGGCGGCCGACGCGCCGCCGGAGAAGCACCTGCGGGCCGTGTGGGAGTTCGACGACGAGCGCGACGACCTGCGCTTCGTCGACCAGCGCACGTTCGGCGGGGTCGCCGTCGTCCCCCTCGTCGGGGTCGCCGACGGCGGGCTCGGCGGCCTGGGGGAGTCCTCCGACGCCCCGTGGTCGCGGTGCGTGCCCGCTCCGGTGGCGCACATCGCGCGCGACCCGCTCGACCCCGCCTTCGACGACGCACTGTTCGCGAAGCGGCTGCGGCAGAGGACGACCGGGGTCAAGCGGGCGCTGCTGGACCAGACCCTGGTCTCCGGGGTCGGCAACATCTACGCCGACGAGGCGCTGTGGCGGGCCCGGCTGCACTACGCCCGGCCGACGCGGTCCGCGACGCGCGCCCAGGCGGACGCGCTGCTCACCGGGCTGCGGGAGGTCATGACGGCGGCCCTGGCCGCGGGGGGCACGAGCTTCGACTCCCTCTACGTCAACGTCAACGGGGCCTCGGGGTACTTCGACCGGTCCCTGGCCGTCTACGGGCAGGCGGGGCGGCCGTGCCCGCGGTGCGGGTCCCCCGTGCGCCGGGACGCCTTCATGAACCGGTCCTCGTTCTCCTGCCCCGGGTGCCAGCCGGTGCCCCGCGCCGCGCACTGGTGACGTTCCCCGGGCTCGCGCTCGCCGCGACGCCCGGGGGACCCGCCGCAGCCCGCCGAGGTGGCGGGCACCGCCCCCGCCGGCAGGTCGGTCGCTGTTCCGGGACCGGGTGCCCGTCGCCGGCGCACCTGGGTCCGGCCGCGGGTTTTGGTCGTTCCGTTCACGCAGGTCTCGTGCTCGCCGGTGCGGTGTGCCCATCCTGTGCTCTCACCGACGTCCCCGCCACGGACGCCGCGGTGGCCGCCCGGACCTCGACGAAGAGACAGGACGACCGTGAACCACGCAGAACGAACCCCGTCCGCGGTGCGGACGCGGCCCACGGCCGCCGACCCCGACGACCCGACGACCGCGGGCCCGGACCGCCGTCCGGGACGCGAGTGGATCGGCCTCGTGCTGGGGCCGACGGTCGGAGCCCTGCTGTACTTCCTCCTGCCGGCCTCCCCGGGGCTCACCCCCGAGGGGCGCACCACCGCAGCCCTCGTGGCGTCCATCGCCGTGTGGTGGATGACCGAGGCCCTGCCCCTGTCGGCGACGGCGCTGGTCCCGATCGTCGTCTTCCCGCTGGCCGGTGTCCTGGAGCTCGGCGACGTCACCGCCGCCTACGGCAACCCCACGATCTTCCTCTTCCTCGGGGGGTTCGCCATCGCGCTGGCGATGCAGAAGTGGAACCTGCACTCCCGCATCGCGCTCAGCACGGTCCGCGTCGTGGGGACGAACCCCGGCCGCCTCGTGCTCGGCGTCATGGTGGCCACGGCCTTCCTGTCGATGTGGGTCAGCAACACCGCCACCGCGCTCATGATGATCCCGATCGGCATCAGCGTCCTGGCCCTGGTCGACCGGCAGTCCGGCGGAACGCTGGCGCGCGGCGACGTCCAGCACTTCGGGGCCAGCCTCATGCTGGCCATCGCGTACGCGGCGACCATCGGCGGACTGGCCACGCTGGTCGGCAGCCCCCCCAACCTGGTGCTGGCCGGGCTGGCGCGCACCAGCCTCGGCGTCGACATCAGCTTCGCCGGGTGGATGGCCGTCGGGGTGCCCATCTCGATCGTCATGCTCGTGCTGGCCTGGCTGCTGCTGACGAAGGTCCAGTACCGGCCGCGCATCGGTGAGATCGCCGGCGGCAAGCAGGTCATCTCCGAGGAACTGGCCAAGCTCGGCAGGATCTCGGCCGGGGAGTGGACCGTCGCGATCGTCTTCGTGGTGACGGCCGGGCTGTGGGTGTCGCGGTCGTGGCTGGCCGACTGGACGGCGCTCACGGACGTCGCTCCCTTCGTCACCCTGCTCACCGACGGCGGGATCGCCGTCGCGGCCCTCGTCGCGCTCTTCCTCGTCCCCGTGAAAGGCAACGGCGGTCGGGGGGCGCTGGACTGGGGGACGCTGCAGAAGGGGGTTCCGTGGGGCGTGCTCATCCTCTTCGGTGGCGGGCTCGCCATCGCCGAGTCCGTGCAGAGCAGCGGGCTCGACACCTACATCGGTGAGTCGTTCAGCGGGTTGGGGACCCTGCCCACGATCCTGCTGGTGGCGGCCGTGGCCCTCATCATCCTCGCCCTGACCGAGCTCACGTCGAACACGGCCACCGCGGCGACCTTCCTGCCCGTCATCGCCGGGGTCGCGGGCGGCATCGGCGTCGACCCCCTACTGCTCCTCGTCCCGGCGGCGTTCGCCGCCACGTGCTCCTTCATGCTCCCCGTCGGAACGCCGCCGAACGCGATCGTCTTCGGCACGGGCAGGGTGACGATGGGGCAGATGGTGGCCAGCGGGGTGTGGCTGAACCTCCTGGCCGTCCTCGTCCTGACGCTGGCCGTCTACGCGCTGGGGCCCTGGGCGCTGGGCATCGGGTCGTGAACCCGGTGGCGTGGGGGTCGCCGGTGACCACCCCCGCGCCACCGCGTCCGACACCCCCCGCCGCGTAGCGTCCCCTCACCCCTTGAGCGCTCCGCCGAAGTTGAACGCCCCGCCGAGGCGGCGGGAGAGCAGGACGTACAGCAGGACGACGGGCAGGGTGTAGAGCACCGAGTACGCCGCGAGCTGGCCCCACTGCACCGAGCCGTACTGGCCGAAGAAGGTGAAGATGCTCACCGAGGCCGGCAGGCGGTCGGGGGACAGGAGCAGGACGAAGGGGACGAAGAAGTTCCCCCACATCCCGATGAACGTGAAGATCAGGACGACGGACAGCCCCGGCCACATGAGCGGCAGGACGATGTGGCGCAGCGTCTGCATCGAGCTGGCGCCGTCGGTCCAGGCCGCCTCCTCCAGCGTGATCGGCACCCCGTCCATGAAGTTCTTCGTGAGGAAGATGGAGAACGGCAGGGCCGTGGTCGCCATGAAGGCGATCGTGCCGCCGAGGGTGTCGATGAGGTTGAGCTGCACGAACAGGCCGTAGACCGGGACCATGATGGCCGTGATCGGCAGGCCCGTGCTGAAGAGGATCGTCAGCAGGAACGGCCGCTTGTAGCGGGTCTCGAACCGGGACAGCGGGTAGGCCGCGAGCGTCGCGACGACGATCGCGATGGCGGCGGACCCGACGCACAGGACGAGCCCGTTCCACATCGGCCGGTACGTCGTCTCCGGCGTCATGACGGCCCGGAAGTTGTCCAGGCCGAACGTCGAACCGCTGGGCAGTTCGAGCCTGAGACCCGCCTGGGAGTCGAACGCGGCGAACACGACCCACAGGAGCGGCACGAGGAACATCAGCCCGATGACGGACGTCACGCCGTTCGCCAGCAGCGAGACGATCCACGTGCGGGGGCCGCGGCCGCGCCCGGTGGTGGACGAGGTCGTGCCGGTCGCCACGACGGGGGCGTTGGTCTGGGTGGTCATCAGGGCCTCAGTCCTCGCGCAGCAGGCGCATGTAGAGGATGGAGAACACGGCGCCGACGGCCAGCAGGACCAGCGCGATGGCCGTCCCGTAGCCGATCTGGCTGAACGAGAACGCCTGTTCGTACATGTACAGCGGCAGCGTCTGGCTCTTGGTCCCCGGACCGCCCTTGGTCATGGTGTAGATGAGGCCGAAGACGGACAGGGTCTGCAACGTGATGAGCATGAGGTTCGTCGTGACGGTCCGCTTGATCATCGGCACCGTCACCCACCGCAGCCGGCGCCACCCCGTGGCCCCGTCCATCTCGGCGGCCTCCTCGATCTCGGCGGGGATCTCCGAGAGCGCGGCGTTGTAGACGAGCATCGAGAACGCCGTCCCGCGCCAGACGTTGGCGAGGGAGACCGCGATGATGGGCAGGGTGTAGAGCCAGTTCTGTCCCAGCCCGAACGTCCCGAGGAACTCGTTGAACGTCCCGTCCTGGGCCAGGAAGGCGTACCAGAGGTATCCGGCGACCACTTCGGGGATGACCCAGGCGCCGATCACGGTGATGCCGACCAGCGTCCGGACGACCTTCACCGACCGCTTCTGCAGCAGGGCCAGGGCCAGGCCCAGGAGGTTCTGCCCGACGACCGCGGACAGCAGGGTGAAGACGAGCGTGAGGACGACCGAGTTGGCGAACGCGTCGCTGGTGAACGCGGCCCGGAAGTTGTCCAGCCCGACGAACCGGGTGTTGCCCGATCCCGCACCCGTCAGCGCCGTGTTCGTGAACGCGGCGTAGACGCACCACAGGATCGGGCCCGCCAGGAACACCAGCAGCAGCACGATCGCCGGTGTGAGGGGCAGGGCCCGGGCGATGTCGACCTTGACCGGGTGCGTCCTGCGCCGGACCCCCGGTCCTGCCGGCGCCCCGGGTCGGGTGACCGTGGCCACTGCGGCCTCCTTCCTGCGACTCAGAGCGTCGCGGTCTTGTCCTCACCCACGATGCCCTTGACGGCCTCGTCGTAGGCCCTGGCCGCGTCCGCCGGGCTGGCCTGCCCGGTGACGACGGCCTCCATCGCCACCTGGATCTCGTTGGACACGCGCGGGTAGTCGGTGTTCTGCGGCCGGTACTGGGTGACCGGGACCAGGCTGGAGAAGAACTCCAGCGTGGGGTTGGACTGCGTGTACGTCGGATCGCCGGCGACGTCCTTGCGGACGGCGACGGCGGCGGAGTTGATGTTGTAGCGCAGGTTGTTCTCGAACGACGTCAGCGTCGAGATGACGTTCCAGGCGTCGTCGGCGTTGCCGGCGTTCTTCGTCATCGCCCAGGTCCACCCGCCGGACATGGAGATCTCCCCGTCCCCGGACCCGTCCTCGGTGGGCATGGGGGCCTGGGCCATGACCGCGTCCCACTCGGGCCAGGGGGCGCCACCGGTGTCCAGCCAGTTGCTGGACATCCAGGACCCGTCGAGGTCGATCGCAAGGGTTCCCCCGGGCAGGAACTCCTCACCCACCCGCGTGCTGATCTGGGCGTCCAGGGCGGCGGAGGGGTCGGGGGCGAGCTTCTCGTCGAAGATGGTCTTGATGAACTGCAGCGAGTCGACGAACTCCGGGCTGCCGACGTTCCACTTGTCCTCGCTCGCGTCGTACAGGGTCGAACCCGTTCCGTAGAACAGCATCTCGAACCCCTGCATGGAGGCGGCCTCCCCGGCCGCCTTGCCCGCGTAGACGTTGATCGGGGTGACGTTCGGCAGTTTGCCCTTGATCTCGCGGCAGGCGGCGAGGATGTCGTCCCACGAGGTGGGGGTCCAGTCCGGCGACAGGCCGGCCTGGCTCAGCAGGTCCTTGTTGAACCACAGGGCGCGGGTGTCGGTGCCGTCCGGCACGCCGTAGGTCTTGCCGTCGGAGGCCTTGGCGGCTCCCTTGGCGACGTCCTGGAACTGGTCCCACTGGTCCCACTGGCCCAGCCAGGAGTCCAGCGGCTGCAGGTACCCGGCGGTGATGTCGGAGTTGATGAGGAAGGTGTCCTCGTACACGACGTCCGGCGACGTGCGCGGGGACCGCATCATCAGCTGCAGCTTGGTGTAGTAGTCGTTCTCGGACGCGACGATCGGGACGAGCTCCATGGTCTTGCCGGAGTTCGCCTTCTCGTAGGCGGTCTTCACCGTGCCGAGGTAGTCCTTCATCACGGTGCCGGAGCCCCACTGCTGGTAGGCGACCTTGGTCGTCCCACCGGCGGAGCCCCCGCTGTCCGAGCTGCCACCGCAGGCGGTGGTTCCGAGCGCTGTGCCGGCACCCAGGCCGGCGATTGTCAGGAAGCTACGACGACGCACAACCCACTCCCTCGTGGCGATGTCCCATGTCCGGTGTTCCGTGTCCGGCGCGGCCTGGCGTCAGGCCGATCCGAGGAAAGTAAATCCACTGGATTGACCGTGTCAACGGATCCGGCGCATGATTCTGAGAACGATCCCACAGGGGTCGCCGAGCGCGAGGAGGCGCGGGTGCGACGAGGCGCGAACCTGCCGTGGGTGGGGGACTACAACCAAGCCGTGGTGCTCGAAGGCATCCGGCGCCACCCGGGCACGTCCCGGACCGAGCTCGCGGCGGCCAGCGGGCTGACGTTGCAGACGGTGTCGAACATCGTGCGCCGGTTGCTCGACCGCGAGCTCGTGCAGGAGGGCGGGGTGCCGGCCCGGCTCCGGGGTGCGGGCAAACCACGCACCGCGTTGTCCGTCCGCCCCGGGCAGGCCCTGGCGGTGGGGGTGCAGTTCGAGCGCGAGCACGTCGACGCCGTCCTGCTGGACCTCGCCGGTGACGTGCTCGACAGTTGTCGAGAACAACTGTCGGACGGTCCCGCGACCTCGCTGCACCCGTCCCCGGTCCACGCGACGCGCGCCGTCCGCTCGCTGGTGGACGGCAGCGGCAACGCGGCGGCCGTGCTCGGGGTGGGGGTGGCCGTCCCCGGGCCGCTGGACTTCACCGGTCCGGTCCGCAGCTCGGCGATCAACCTGCCCGGCTGGCGGGGGGTGGCGATCGCCGACCTGCTGGCCGCCTCGACGGGGCTGCCGGTCCTGGTGGAGAACGACGCCACCGCCGCCGTCGGTGACCTGTGGCGTTCCCCGCTCGTGGGCCGCAGCTTCCTGCACCTGCACGTCGGGGCCGGGATCGGCGGGGGCCTCGTCGTGCGCGACGAGGTCCTGCGCGGGGAGTCGGGGAACGCGGGGGAGGTCGGGCACCTCGTCGTCGACCCCGCCGGGCCCGTCTGCACGTGCGGGGCGGCCGGGTGCCTGGAGGCCGTGGCCGCCCCCACCGCCGTCGTCCGCCGGTACGTCGAGCGGGTCGGGGCGCCCAGGGCCCGGCGTGCGGGCCTGGTGCTGGCCGAGCACACCGTCCTCGACGACCACGACCGGCTGGAACTGCTGGCCCGGGAGGGTGACGCCGCGGCCGAGGCCGAGCTGGAGCGGGCCGCCGCGGCCCTCGCCCGCGCCGTGCTCGGGGTCGTCAACGTGGTGGACGTCAGCGAGGTCGTGCTCGGGGGCGGGGGGTTGCGGCGCACGGGCGAGCGGGTCCGCGAGGCCGTGCGCCGGGGGCTGGCCGTCGCGATGACGCGGGAGGTGCACCCTGTGCAGGTGCGCCTGGGGGAGGCCGGCGAACTGGCCGGTGCCCTGGGGGCGGCCAGCGCCGTGCTGCACGAGGCGCTGTCCTCGACCTGGGTGGGGGTCCACGGCCCGGCCCGCGAGGTCGTCATCTCCCCGGTGGCGCCGGTGCACTGAGGCCGGACCGCGGGCTCGACGGCGCGGGGACGGGTCCCGGATCTGGCAGGATGCGCGACGGCTCCGAGGACGTGGCCACCCGCACGCCCCCGACCCGAAGGTTCCGATGGCCGCCACCTCCGCCCCGTCCGCGCTCGACCGCTGGTTCGAGATCAGTGCCCGTGGCTCGACGGTGGGCCGTGAGGTCCGCGGCGGGTTGGCCACCTTCTTCACGATGGCCTACATCGTCGTGCTGAACCCGCTCATCATCGGGACGCAGCCGGACAGCACGGGGCGCTACCTCGGCGGCGGGACCGCGCCCGACCTCGCGGCCGTGGCCGCGGGCACCGCGCTGGTCGCCGGGGTCGTCACCCTGCTCATGGGGGCCGTGGCGAACTACCCGCTGGCGCTGGCGACCGGTCTCGGGCTCAACGCCTTCCTCGCCTTCGGCGTCGCCTCGCTGCCCGGCATGACGTGGCCCGACGCGATGGGCCTGGTCGTCATCGAGGGGCTGCTGATCCTCGTGCTGGTCCTCACCGGGCTGCGCGAGGCCGTCTTCCGGGCGGTCCCGCCCCCGCTGAAGACGGCGATCAGCGTGGGCATCGGCCTGTTCATCACGATCGTCGGGCTCGTCGACGCCGGCTTCGTCCGCGCGGGCAGCGGGACCCCCCTCGAACTCGGCATCGGCGGGTTCCTCGCCGGCTGGCCCACGCTCGTCTTCGTCGTCGGCCTCGTGCTCACGCTCGTCCTCATGGCGCGCGGGGTCCGCGGGGCCATCCTCGGCGGCATCGTCGTCGCCACCGTCCTGGCCGTCGCCGTCGAGGCCGTCGCCCACCTCGGCCCGCGCACCGGCGCCGACGGGTCCGTGGCCGACCCCCGGGCCTGGGGCCTGAACGTGCCGGCGCTGCCGGGCTCGTGGGTCGACGCCCCGGACTTCGCGACGCTGGGCCACTTCTCGCTGCTGGGTTCCTTCGAGCGCATCGGCTGGGTGACCGTCGTCCTGCTCGTCTTCACGCTGCTGCTCGCGGACTTCTTCGACACCATGGGGACCGTCGTGGCGATCGGGGCCGAGGGCGACCTGCTCGACGAGAACGGCAACCCGCCCCGGATGCGGCGCATCCTCGTCGTGGACTCCCTGGCCGCGGCCGCCGGTGGCGCGGGCGGGGTCTCGAGCAACACGAGCTTCATCGAGTCGGCCACGGGCGTGGGCGAGGGGGCGCGCACGGGTCTGGCCAGCGTCGTCACCGGTGTCGCGTTCCTGCTGACGACGTTCCTGGCCCCGGTCGTGTCGATCGTCCCCTACGAGGCCGCCACCCCCGCGCTGGTCGTCGTCGGCTTCCTCATGATGACCCAGGTCAAGGGCATCGACTGGGCCGACTTCGAGATCGCGGTCCCGGCGTTCCTGACGATCGTGCTCATGCCGTTCACGTACTCGATCAGCGCGGGCATCGGGGCCGGGTTCGTCGCCTTCGTCCTGCTGAAGGTGGCGCGCGGGCGGGCCCGGGCCGTGCACCCGGTGATGTGGGTCGTCGCGGCGCTGTTCGTCGTCTACTTCGCGATCGACCCGCTCAAGCAGGTCCTGGGCGTGGCCTGAGGCGCCCGGGACCTGCCCGGTTCACCCCCCGAGGGGGCGGGGGGCGAGCCGCTGGAGCTGGGTGACGTGCGCCGGGGTCAGCTCCTGCACGCTCGTCACCTGCAGCAGCCGCATGGTGCGGGCGACCTGGTCGGCCAGGATCGCGATGGCGCGGTCGACCCCGGCGCGGCCGCCGGCCATGAGGCCGTACAGGTAGGCGCGTCCGACGAGGGTGAACCGGGCGCCCATCGCGATGGAGGCGACGACGTCGGCCCCGTTCATGATCCCGGTGTCCACGGCGACCTCGGTGTCGCGACCGACCTCGCGGACGACCTGCGGCAGCAGGTGGAACGGGATGGGGGCGCGGTCCAGCTGCCGTCCGCCGTGGTTGGACAGGACGATCCCGTCGACGCCGAGGTCGGCCAGGCGCCGGGAGTCCTCGACGTTCTGGACGCCCTTGACGACGAGCTTGCCCGGCCACATGGCGCGGATCTCGGCGAGGTCGTCGTAGTCGATGGAGGGGTCCATCGCGTAGTCGAGCAGTTCGCCCACGGTGCCACCGGTCTCGGTGAGGGAGGCGAACTCCAGCTTGCGGGTGGTGAGGAAGTCGAACCACCAGCCGGGCCGGGTGGCGGTGTCCAGGACGGTGGAGACGGTCAGCTGCGGGGGGATGGAGAACCCGTTGCGCTTGTCCCGCAGGCGGGCGCCGGCCACGGGGGTGTCGACGGTGAACATGAGGGTGTCGAACCCGGCGGCCGCGGCGCGCTCGACGAGGCCGTAGGAGATCTCCCGCTTGCGCATGACGTAGAGCTGGAACCAGTTCCGGCCCGTCGGGTTGGCCGCCTGGACGCCCTCGATGGTCGTCGTGCCGAGCGTGGACAACGTGAAGGGGATGCCCGCGGCGCCGGCGGCGCCCGCACCGGCCTCCTCGCCCTCGGTCTGCATGAGCCGGGTGAAGCCGGTGGGCGCGATGCCGAACGGCAGCGCCGACGGGCCGCCCCAGATCGTCGTGGACGTGTCGACCTCCGACACGTCGTGCAGGATCGAGGGGTGGAACTCCACGTCGCGGAAGGCCTGCCGGGCCCGGGCCAGGGAGATCTCGCCCTCGGCCGAGCCGTCGGTGTAGTCGAAGGCGGCCCGCGGGGTGCGGCGCTTGGCGATGACGCGCAGGTCCTCGATGGTGAGGGCGGCCTCCAGGCGACGCTTGCGGCCGTCCAGCTGCGGCTTCTTGAACCCGACGAGGTCCAGGAGCTCGCGGGGGTTCGGGGTCTGGCGCTTCACGACACTCCTACGTGTGCTGCGGTTCGGGGCTGGTGCGCGGTGCGATCGTGACCAGGTCGGCAGTGTGCCGCACGAGGGCGCGCAGCGTCTCCAGCGACCCCGGCAGGTCGCCGGCCGCGCGTGCCTGGACGAGGACGTTGCCCAGGGCCGTGGCCTCCACGGGACCGGCGACCACGGGCAGGCCGCAGGCGTCGGCCGTGAGCCGGCACAGCAGGCCGTTGCGGGCCCCGCCGCCGACGAGGTGGACGACGCGCACGTCGCGCCCGGACAGCCGGACCGCGTCGGCCACCGAGCGGGCGAAGGCGGCGGCCAGGCTCTCCAGCACGCACCGCACGACCTCCGCGCGCTCGGCCGGGGGGCGGCGGCCGGACTCCTCCACGAGGGTGCGGACCCGGTCGGCCATCGGGCCCGGGGGCAGCAGCCGGGGGTCGTCGACGTCGACGAGCGGTCCACCGGCCGGGACCTCACCGGCCGCCGCGAGCAGGGCACCGAGGTCGACGGGGCCGTGCTGGCCGGGTTCGGCCTCCCACTCCGCGACGCACTGCTGCAGGACCCACAGGCCCATGACGTTGCGCAGGTACCGGATGCGGTCGTCCACGCCGCGCTCGTTGGTGAAGTTCGCGGCGAAGGAGTCCGCCGACAGGACCGGCTCCTCCAGCTCCACGCCGACCAGGCCCCACGTGCCGCACGCGACGTAGGCGAACGCCTCGTCCTGGGCCGGGACGGCGACCACGGCCGAGGCGGTGTCGTGCGACCCGACCGCCACGAGCCGCGTGCCCGCCCCGAGACCGGAGTCGTCCAGGACCTCGCGCCGCAGGCCACCCAGGACGGTGCCGGGGTCGTGCACGTCCGGCAGCAGCGCGGGACGGATCCCGGCGAGCTCGACGAGGTCGGGCGCCCAGCGGCCCGTGCGGACGTCGGCCATCCCGGTCGTCGAGGCGTTGGTCGCCTCGGCGCCCCGTACGTCGGCCAGCCAGTGGCCGAACAGGTCCGGCAGGAGCAGCAGCCGGTCGGTCAGCTCCAGCAGCCGCCCCTCGGCCACGAGCTGGTAGAGCGTCGTGAAGGGCAGGTGCTGCAGACCGTTGCGGCGGTACAGGTCCAGGGCCGGGACCCGGGCGTGGACCCGTTCGGCGACCCCGCCGGTGCGGCCGTCGCGGTAGTGCCGGGGCGTCCCCAGCAGCGTCCCGTCGGCCGCGAGCAGCCCGTAGTCGACGGCCCAGGTGTCGACCGCGACCGAGGTGGCCTGCGAGGTGCACCGCGCGACGGCCCGCAGCCCCGTGCGGACCTGCTGCCACAGCCCGACGGCGTCGGTGAACCACGACCCGGCCACCGGGACCGGTCCGTTGCCGAACCGGTGCACCTCCTCCAGCGCCAAGACCCCCGGGCCCGCGGTACCGACCATGACCCGGCCGCTGGAGGCTCCCAGGTCCACCGCGACGTGGACGGACATCGGGCCTCCTAGCGCAGGAACGCGGCGGGGACGCCGGCGTCGACGGGGACGTGGAGACCGGTGGTGTGCGACAGCTCCCCGGCGGTGAGCACGAAGACGGCGTTCGCGACGTGCTCGGGCAGGACCTCCCGCTTGAGCAGGGTGCGCTGGGCGTAGAACGCCCCGAGGTCCTGCTCGGCGATCCCGTACGTGGCGGCGCGCTGTGCGCCCCAGCCCCCGGCGAAGATCCCCGACCCGCGCACGACGCCGTCGGGGTTCACGCCGTTGACCTTGATCCCGTGCTCACCGAGCTCGGCGGCCAGCAACCGGACCTGGTGGGCCTGGTCGGCCTTGACCGCCGAGTAGGCGAGGTTGTTCGGCCCGGCGAACACGGAGTTCTTCGAGGCGACGTAGACGACGTCCCCGCCCAGGCCCTGGGCGATGAGGACGCGGGCGGCGGCCTGGGAGACGAGGAACGACCCCTTCGCCATGACGTCGTGCTGCAGGTCCCAGTCGCGTTCGGTCGTCTCCAGCAGCGGTTTGGAGATCGACAGGCCCGCGTTGTTCACCACCAGGTCCAGACCGCCGAAGGCCAGGACGGCCTCGTCGACGGCGGCGCGCACCGCGTCCGGGTTCGACACGTCGACCGCGACACCCACGGCGACGTCGGCCGGTCCCAGGTCCGCCGCGGCGGCCCGGGCCTTGTCCAGGTCGAGGTCGGCGACCACGACGCAGGCGCCCTCGGCGGCCAGGCGGGCGGCGATGGCCTTGCCGATGCCGGAGGCGGCGCCGGTCACCAGCGCGATCCGGGTGGCCAGCGGTCTGGGTGCCGGCATCCGCGCGAGCTTGGCCTCCTCCAGCGCCCAGTACTCGATGCGAAACTTCTCGGACTCCTCGATGGGTGCATAGCGCGAGACGCCCTCGGCGCCGCGCATGACGTTGATCGCGTTGAGGTAGAACTCCCCGGCCACGCGAGCGGTCTGCGCGTCGCGGCCGTAGGAGAACATGCCGACCCCGGGGACCAGCACGATCGCGGGGTCCGCGCCGCGCATCGCGGGGGAGTCCGCGTCCGCGTGGCGTTCGTAGTAGGCGCGGTAGTCGGCGCGGTAGGCCTCGTGCAGCTGCGTCAGGCGCGCCTGGACGTCCTCGAGGGGCGCGGTGGGCGGCAGGTCCAGGACCAGGGGCCTGACCTTGGTGCGCAGGAAGTGGTCCGGGCAGGAGGTGCCCTGGGCGGCCAGCCGGGGGTGCTCGGCGCGGGAGAGGAAGTCCAGCACCGCGTCGGTGTCGTCGAAGCGACCGACCTGCGGGGTGTCCCGGCTGGCGAGGCCGCGCAGCACGGGGGCCAGGGCGGCGGCGCGGGCGCGGCGTTCGGCCGGGGGCAGGGGCTCGAAGCCGGGCACGACCGGCCCGAAGGGTTCGGGCACCGAGTTCCGGGCGAGGAACCGTTCGGCGGTCTCGATGATCCACCGGGAGTTCTGCTCGCACTGCTCCGAGGTGTCACCCCAGGCGGTGATGCCGTGCCCGCCCAGCACCGCGCCGACGGCAGCCGGGTTGGCCTCCTTCACGGCCGCGATGTCGAGGCCGAGCTGGAACCCGGGCCGGCGCCAGGGGACCCACACGACCTCGTCGCCGAACACCTGCTCGGTGAGCTTCTCGCCGTCGGCGGCGCAGGCCAGGGCGATGCCGGCGTCGGGGTGCAGGTGGTCGACGTGCGCCGCGTCGACCAGGGCGTGCATGGCGGTGTCGATCGAGGGCGCCGCCCCGCCCCTGCCGTGCAGGCAGAAGTCGAACGCGGCGACCATCTCGTCCTCGCGCTCCACCCCCGGGTAGACGTGCTCCAGCGCCCGCACGCGGTCCAGGCGCAGGACGGCCAGGCCCCCCTCGGTGAGGGTGCCCAGGTCACCGCCGGACCCCTTGACCCACAGCAGGTCGACGTCCCGCCCGGTGACGGGGTCGGTCGCGGTGCCCTTGGCCGAGGTGTTGCCGCCGGCGTAGTTCGTGAACCGCGGGTCCGCGCCGAGGGCGTTGGAGCGGGCGATGAGGGCGGGGACCGTGCCGTCCGCGGCGCCGTGCGTGGTGCTGCTCACGCGCCCCACCCCGCCTGGGTCCCGCCGATGCGTTCGTCCGCGGTGCGCTGCAGGTAACCCGACGCCTTGAACGCGGCCATCGGGTCGGGGTCCAGGCCCTGGCTCTCGCGCAGTTCGGCCAGGAGCGGGCGGACGTCGGTGTGGTAGGCGTCCATGAGGACGTCGTTGGCGCCCAGGACGTCCCCGGCGCGCTGTGCGACCCGCAGCGCGTCGCGGTCCACCAGCAGCGCCTTGGCGGTGGCCTGCTGGACGTTGGTCACCGAGCGGATCTGCCCGGGGATCTTGTCCTCGACGTTGTGGCACTGGTCGAGCATGAAGTTCACCCCCGGACCGGCCGGGTCCCACCCGGGGTCGGACGGCGTGCCCGGTGCCAGGGCTCCCGCGCCGACGATCTCGTGCATGACCCGGAACAGCTGGAACGGGTCGGCCGCCCCGGCCATGAGGTCGTCGTCCGCGTAGAACCGGGAGTTGAAGTCGAAGGCCCCCAGTCGCCCGGCGCGCAGCAGCTGCACGACGATGAACTCGATGTTCGTACCCGGGGCGTGGTGACCGGTGTCCAGGACGACCTTGGCCCGGTCGCCCAGCGCGAGGCAGTGCAGCAGCGAGGTGCCCCAGTCCGGCACGTCGGTGGAGTAGAACGCCGGCTCGAAGAACTTGTACTCCAGCACCAGGCGCATGTCGTCGTCCAGCAGCCCGTAGACCTGCTGCAGGGACTCGGCGAGCCGGTCCTGCCGTTCGCGCAGGTCGTCCTGGCCGGGGTAGTTGGTGCCGTCGGGCAGCCAGAGCTTGAGCTCCTTGGAGCCGGTGGCGCGCATGACGTCGACGCACTCGGCGTGGTGGGCGACGGCCTTGGCGCGCACGCGGGGGTCGGGGTTGGTCAGGGAACCGAACTTGTAGTCGTCGTCCTGGAAGAGGTTGGCGTTGATCGTGCCGATGGTGACGCCGAGGTCGGCGGCGTGGGCGGCCAGCTTGCCGTAGTCCTCGACCAGGTCCCAGGGGATGTGCAGCGAGACGCGGGGGGCCGCCCCGGTGTACCGGTGCACCTGCGCGGCGTCGCTGACCTTCTCGAACGGGTCCCGGGGGGTCCCGGGGGTGCCGAACACCTTGAACCGGGTGCCGGAGTTGCCGAACGCCCACGAGGGCAGCTCGATGTTCTGCTCGCGCAGCGCTGTCAGCACTTGGTCGCTGGTCATGGGGGGCTCCACTCCGTCGGGGGGTGATCAGCGTAGCTCGGGATTGACACGTTTCACAAGGGGCCGCCTGTGACCTTCGTGGCCGGGTCCCGTGCCTCGGTACCCGGTGAGGAAATGGTAAGCGCCTTCCTGGAAAATCCCGTCTCCCTGGAGAAGTTTCGCGCGTCTGCGCTTGACGACCCCCGATGGCAGTCCGCACACTCGGGGGACCGCTTTGAATCGTGTCAGGCGGTGGAGCACCGGCACCGCCGTCGGCTCCTGGTCTCGAAGAGGAGACGTCCATGACGCACGAAGAATCCCGGGCTCGCCCCCTGCGCCGTGCCCTCACCCTGGCCGCCCTGCTGGCGCTGACGCCCCTGACCGCCTGCAGCGCGGGGAGCCTCGGGTCCTCCGGGGGCTCCTCCGACGGGGCGACCGAGATCACCTGGCTCACCGGCAGCGACGAGACGGCCCAGGCCAACGCCCGGGCCGTCGTCGACGCCTTCCAGGCCGCCCACCCCGACATCAAGGTGACCATCGAGGGCCGGCCCGCCGGGACGGAGGGGGACAACCTCATCAAGACCCGGCTGCAGACCGGTTCGATGAACGACGTCTTCGACTACAACTCGGGCTCGCTGTTCCAGCAGATCGCCCCGAACCGCAACCTCGTCCCGATCAGCGACGAGCCGTACGTGGACAGCCTCGACGACACGTTCAAGGAACAGGTCACCTCCGACGGTGCCGAGTACGGCGTGCCGTACGGCACCGCCTTCGGCGGTGGGGTGATGTACAACCGCGACGTCTACTCGCGACTGGGTCTGCAGGTCCCCACGACGTGGGCGCAGTTCGTCTCCAACGCCGAGGCCATCAAGGCCGCCGGCGTCGCCCCGGTCATCCAGACCTACGGCGAGACGTGGACCTCCCAGCTGTTCGTCCTGGGCGACTTCCACAACGTCGCGGCCGAGAAGCCGAACTGGGCCGCGGACTACACGGCGAACAAGGCCAAGTACGCGAACGACCCCGTCGCCATCCGCGGTTTCGAGCACTTGCAGGAAGTCCACGACAAGGGGCTCGAGAACGCCTCCTACGCCTCGGACGAGCTGGCGGACGGGATGCGGCAGCTGGCCGCGGGGGAGGGGGCGATGTACCCGATCCTGTCGAACCAGATCCTCACCCTCACCACCGCGGCCCCGGAAGCAGCCCAGAGCGTGGGCTTCTTCGCCCTGCCGGGAGACGACGCCGCCACCAACGGACTCACGGCCTGGTACCCGAACGCCGTGTACATCCCCAAGACGACCGAGGGCGACGAGCTCGAGGCGTCCAAGGAGCTGCTGTCCTTCATCGCCAGTCCCGACGGGTGCGACGCGCTCAGCCAGGCCTCCCCTCCCACCGGCCCCTACCTCGTCGACGGTTGTGAACTGCCCTCCGACGTCCCCCAGGTGACGAAGGACGTCCAGGCCTACTTCGACGACGAGAAGCAGTCGCCCGCCCTGGAGTTCCTCTCTCCCGTCAAGGGCCCGAACCTGGAGCAGCTGACCGTCGAGGTCGGCTCGGGCATCCGCTCCGCGGCCGACGCGGCCGCCGTCTACGACCAGGACGTGCAGAAGCAGGCCCAGCAACTGGGCCTGGACGGTTGGTGACCGTCCTGCCGGACCGCCCGACCCACCCGCCCCGGTGCCGGGAGCGGGCGGGGCGGGCCGAGTGAAGGAGGTCGACGTCGTGTCGACGGCAACCGGTCCTGCCCGCTCCCGCACGGGAGCACCGCCCGTGAGCGGCGCCGGTGGGGCCAGGAAGGTGCGCAGCCCGTACCCCACCTGGTTCTACCTGCCCGCCGCGGTCGTGTTCGTGGTGCTGTTCCTGATCCCCACGTTCGCGTCCTTCTACTTCAGCCTCACGCGCTGGACCATCTTCACGAGCGAGTACATCGGCCTCGAGAACTTCGTCCAGTTCTTCCGGGAACCGGCTCTGACCAAGGGGCTGGTGAACACCTTCATCTACGCCGTCGTGACCTCCGGGGCCAAGGTGGTGCTGGGCCTCGGGCTGGGGATCCTGCTGACGTCGCAGATCGTGGGCCGCGGGTACCTGCGCTCCGTGGTCTTCTTCCCCGTGCTCGTCAGCACCGTCGGGGTCGGCATCACGTTCACCGCCTTGATGAACCCCCAGCGCGGGGTCATCAACGCCACCCTGGCGGTCTTCGGCGTCGACGGTCCCGGGTGGCTCACCAACCCCTCGCTGGCGCTCTTCTCGGTGGCCCTGGTCGACATCTGGAAGGGGGTCGGGCTCGCGACCGTCATCTACATGGCGGGCATCGTCTCGATCCCCAAGGAGTACTACGAGGCCGCGCGGGTGGACGGCGCCGGCCCCTGGACGCTGTTCCGCAACATCATCCTGCCGCTGTCGTGGCCGGCCACCTCGACCGTCATCACCCTCTCGCTGATCGGCGGGCTGCGGTCGTTCGACCTCATCTGGGCCATGACGCGCGGTGGTCCCGGTTTCACCTCCGACGTCATCGCCTCGGTCATCTACAAGCAGTACCAGGCCGGTTTCTACGGGCTCTCAACCGCGGGCAACGTCATCCTGTTCCTGCTGGTCACGGCCATCGTCGTCCCCCTGACCCGCTGGCTCGCCCGCAAGGAGGTGCAGCTGTGAACCCGACCCGGGCCGCCCTCCTGCGGTGGGGAGTGGGTGGCGCGGCCATCCTGGCCAGCGTCGTCGTCTTCCTCGTGCCGTTCGCGTTCATCGTCCTGACCGCCGTCAAGGACGCCCAGCAGGCGTCGCTGTTCGACTTCTCGTGGCCGCAGAACTTCCAGCTCTGGGAGAACCTCGTCACGGTCCTGCAGACGCGCGACTACATCCTGGTCATCGCCTTCATCAACTCGACCGTCCTGACGGTCGCCAGCGTGACGATCATGGTGGTGCTCGGTGCGATGGTGGCCTTCGTGCTGCAGCGCAGGGTGAGCCGCTTCACGCCCGTCATCAACTTCCTGGTGCTGTCCGGACTGATCATCCCGCCCGCCGTCGTCCCGACCATCTGGGTGCTGCAGGGGCTGGGGCTGTTCGGGACGTTGCCGGGGCTGATCCTCATCGAGGTCGCCTTCGGGTTGTCGTTCACGATCCTGCTGTTCCGGGCGTTCATCTCGGGCATCCCCCGGGAACTGGACGAGGCCGCGGTCCTCGACGGCGCCGGCCCGCTGCGGTTGTTCTTCCGGGTGATCCTGCCGCTGTTGCGGCCCGTCACCGTGACCGTCATCGTGGTCCAGGCGGTGAACGTGTTCAACGACTTCACCAACCCGCTCTACTTCCTGCCCGGTGACGACAACGCCACCGTGCAGCTGACGCTGTTCAACTTCCAGAGCCAGGCGAGCACCAGCTACAACCTGCTCTTCATGGACATCCTGCTCATCACGATCCCGCCGCTGGTCATGTACCTGTTCTTCAACCGCCAGATCGTCGCCGGCATGACGTCCGGCGCCGTCAAGGGCTGACACCACCCGCCCGACCCCGAGCACCGACCCCCCGGAGGAACCCCCGCATGTCCCCACGCTGGCACGCAGCGATGATCACGGCCGACGAGGTGCGGCAGGCGCCCCTGCTGCGCAGGCGGTTCACGCTCGACGACGGCCACGGCGACGTGACCTCCGCCGTCCTGCACGTCACCGCGCTCGGGGTGGTCGAGCCCCACCTCGACGGCGAGCCCGTCTCCGAGGACGTCCTCACCCCCGGGTGGAGCAGCTACGAGTGGCGGCTGCGGTACGTCAGCCACGACCTCACCCCCCGGTTCGCGGGCGGGGCGGCCGAGCACGTCCTCGGGCTCGCTCTGGGCAACGGCTGGGCCGTCGGCCGGCTGGCCTGGAGCGGGAGCAGCGGCCTGTACTCCGACCGCATCGGCGCGTTCGCGCAGCTGGAGCTCCGCTTCGCCGACGGGCACGAGCAGGTCGTCGCCACCGGCCCGGACTGGCAGGCGCGCCCCTCGGCCGTGACCGCCGACGAGATCTACGACGGTCAGGACGTCGACCACCGCCGCCTGGAACCGCGCTGGGCGGCGCTCGACGGCCCCGCCGACGGCTGGAGCGGTGTCAGCGCGCTGGAGTTCGACACCGCGCGGCTCACCGAGCACGTCGGTCCCCCGGTCCGTCGCCAGGAGGTCGTGCGACCCGTCGCCGTGACGACGTCCCCGAGCGGGAAGACGCTGGTGGACTTCGGGCAGAACCTCGTCGGCTGGTTGCGGTTCACCGTCACCGGCCCGGAGGGTTCCACGATCACGCTGCGGCACGCCGAGGTGCTCGAGCACGGCGAGCTGGGCGTCCGTCCGCTGCGCACCGCCGCGGCGACCGACCGGCTCACGCTCTCCGGGGGGGCCGACACGTTCGAACCGACGTTCACGTTCCACGGCTTCCGCTACGCCGAGGTCACCGGCTGGCCCGGCGAGCTCACCGTCGAGGACCTCGAAGCCGTCGTCGTGCACTCCCAGCTGCGACGCACGGGGGAGTTCGAGTGCTCGAACGAGCTCGTCAACCAGCTGCACCGCAACGTCGTGTGGGGGCAGAGGGGGAACTTCCTGGACGTGCCCACCGACTGCCCGCAGCGCGACGAGCGCCTGGGCTGGACCGGTGACCTCGCCGTCTTCGGCCCGAGCGCGGCCTACCTGTTCGACGTCTCGGCGTTCCTGCGGGACTGGCTGCGCGACCTGGACGCCGAGCAGGCCGCCCACGACGGCATCACCCCCTACGTGGTGCCCGACGTCCTGAAGTTCTCCCCGCCGAAGGGCCTGCGCGGGGACCCCGACTCGACGTGCTTCTGGTCCGACGTCGCGGTGTGGCTGCCCTGGACGCTGTGGCAGGCGTACGGCGACCGGGAGGCCCTCGCCGAGGCGTACCCGGCCGCGGTCGCGCACGTCCGGCACGTGGAGGGTCTGCTCTCCCCGACGGACCTGTGGGACGAGGGGTTCCAGTTCGCCGACTGGCTCGACCCCGACGCGCCGCCGGACGACCCCGCGGCCGCGAAGGCCGACAAGGGCGTGGTGGCGACGGCCGCCATCTTCCGCTCGGCCCGGACGGCGGCCGACACGGCTCGCGTCCTGGGGCACGAGCAGGACGCGGCCGAGTTCGACGCCCTCGCGGACCGGCTGCGCGCGGCGTTCGGGCGGCACTACGTCTCCGAGGACGGGACCGTGCGCTCGGACTGCGCGACCGTCTACGCGCTGGCCATCGAGTTCGGCCTGCTGGACGGGGACCTCGCGGCGAAGGCGGGTGACCGGCTCGCCGAGGTCGTCGCCGAGGCGGGGTACCGGGTCTCGACGGGTTTCGCCGGTACGCCCTACGTCACCGACGCCCTCACCTCGACGGGCCACCTGCAGGAGGCCTACCGGCTGCTGCTGGAGGAGAGCTGCCCGTCGTGGCTGTACCCCGTGACGATGGGGGCCACCACGATCTGGGAGCGGTGGGACTCGATGCTGCCCGACGGGACGATCAACCCCGGGCAGATGACGAGCTTCAACCACTACGCCCTGGGAGCCGTCGCGGACTGGATGCACCGCGTCGTGGCGGGCCTCTCGCCCCTGGAGCCGGGGTACGCGCGCTCCCTCGTGGCGCCGCAGCCCGGCGGCGGGATCACCTGGGCCCGGGGGGCCCTGGAGACGCCCCACGGCCGGCTCGCCGTCAGCTGGCGGCAGGACGGCGACGCCCTCAGCGTCGACGTGACCGTCCCCGCGGGCACGTCCGCCCTCCTGCGGCTGCCCGACGGCAGTGAACGCGAACTCACCGCCGGCGAGCACAGCGTCACCGGCTGAGTCCCCCCGGCGCGGCGCGTGACCTGCGCGCGCCGCGCTGGGAGGATCGCCGCATGACCCGCCCGGGCACCCGGCCGCCGCGCTCGCCGTTCGCCCCCGAGGTGCTGCCCGACGGGCGGCGGCGGTTCAGCCACGAGGCCGTCGTGGCCCGCCGCCTGCTCCTCGCGGGTCTGCTCGCCGCCGGTGTCGGCGGTGGGGCCCTCGCGGCGCGGCTGACCGGTGAGGACCCCGGTGCCGTCCCGGCCGGGGGCGCTCCGGCGGCGGCGGGAGCCGCCGGGGAGGTCGCCGGGGAGGTCGCGCCCGCCGCCCCGCAGGCGGTCGTCGCGTCACCGGCCACCCCGGCGCAGGTCCAGGGGCCTTCGCGCACCGAGGCCGCCAGCCCGTGGGTCGTGGTCAACAAGCAGCACCCGCTGGACCCGCGCGACTACGCCCCGGCGCTGGCCGTCGTGGCGGGCAAGGAGGTGGCCGCCGTCATCGCCCCGGACCTGCGGGCGCTGCTGGAGGACGCGCGCCGCGACGGGGTCGGCCTCAGCGTCACGAGCGGCTACCGCTCCTTCCAGCGGCAGACGGCGGTGCACGACGACGCCGTCGTGCGCGACGGGCTGGAGACCGCCGAGAGCGTCTCGGCCCGCCCCGGCTACAGCGAGCACCAGACGGGGCTGGCGGTGGACTTCGGCGGCCGGACGGCGCCGGGGTGCCTGCTGGAGGACTGCTTCGGGCAGACCCCGGAGTCGGACTGGTTGCGCGCCCACGCCGGTCGCCACGGGTTCCTCCTGCGCTACCCCGAGGGGGCGACGGCGGTGACGGGCTACGACGCCGAACCCTGGCACTGGCGCTGGGTGGGCACCGACCTGGTGCAGCGGTTGACCGAGGCGCGGGTGGCGACCCTGGAGGAGTTCTTCGGGATCAGCGGCGGCCCGGTGTACGCCTGACCGTCCCCTAGGGTGCCGTGCGTGGAACGCCTCACCGTCCTCGTCACCGGCCACGTCCAGGGCGTCGGCTTCCGCTGGTGGACCCAGCGCCAGGCCGAGGAGCTCGGCGTGACCGGGACCGCAGAGAACACCCCCGACGGCCGGGTGGAGGTCGTCGTCGAGGGCGAGCGCGACGCGCTGCGGCAGCTGCTGTCGCGTCTGCGCGCCGACCCCACCCAGCACGGGCGCCCCGGGCGGGTCGCCCGGGTCACCGACCACTGGGGACCCGCCGAGGGCCTCTCGGGGTTCCGGACGCGGTAGGGCCGGGGTCAGGCCCCGGTGCGCGCGCGGCGCGCCGGCCGCGCGACGAGGAACAGCATCACCGCGGCCAGGCCGGTGCACGTCAGCATCGTCGTCACCATCGGCACCGCGGAGTGCTCACCGGCGAGGCCGACGAGCGGGGAGACCAGGGCGCCGACCGTGAACTGCAGCGCCCCCTGCAGGGCGGACCCGGTGCCCGAGGCGAAGCGCACCTGCTCGATCGCGAGCGCCGTCGCGTTCCCGAAGACGAGACCGACGCTGAACACGGTGAACCACAGCAGGACGAGCACGGCGGGGGTCCAGGCGTCGAGGGCGAGGACCGTCAGGAACAGCCCGGCGGCGCAGGTGAGCTGCAGGAGCACCCCGGTCGTCAGGACCTGGGAGGGGTCGAACCGGCGCAGGGCCCGCGTGGAGACGGCGCCCCCGGCGGCGATCCCCAGGGCGTTGGTGGCGAAGACGAGGGAGAACGTCCCGGTCGAGAGGCCCACGACGTTCTGCAGCACGAACGGCGAGGCCGACACGTAGGAGAAGACGGTCCCGAACACCAGGACGAGGGTGCCGACGTAGCCGACGTAGCCGCGGCGCGACAGGACCGCGCGCGCCGTGCGGGCCACCTCGCGCGCCCCGCCGGCGTGGCGGCGTTCGGCGGGCAGCGTCTCGGGCACGACGAACCAGGCCGCGACGACCATGACGAGCGCGGCGACCGCGGTGAGGGCGAAGATCCCGCGCCAGCCGCCGTGCCCGGCGACGAGGCCCCCGAGCAGCGGCGCCACGACGGGGGCCACCCCGCCGATGACGCCGAGCGTGGAGAAGGCCCGGGCCGCGGCCCGGCCGGTGGCGAGGTCGGCGACGACGGCGCGGCCGATGACGACCCCGGCGGCCCCGGCGACGCCCTGCACGAGGCGGGCGACGACGAGGACGCCGATCGAGGGCGTCAGGGCGCACACGACGCCGGCGAGGAAGGTCACGAGGGTGCCGGTCAGCAGCAGGCGACGGCGGCCGAGGCGGTCGGACAGGGGACCCAGGACGAGCTGGCCGGCGGCCATCCCGAGCATGAACGTCGTCAGCGTCAGCTGGACGCGGGCCGCGCTGGTCGACAGGTCCGTGGCCAGGTCCGGGAAGGTCGGCAGGTACGCGTCGACGGCGAGGGGGCCGATCGCGCACAGGAGGGCCAGCGTCACCAGCAGGCGCAGGGGCACCTCGTCGACGGGGCGGCCCGCGGGGCCGCCGGCGGGCAGGGGGCCCGGGGCGGTGCGGGGGCCGGGCAGGGCGCGGAACGGGGAGCGGCGGGGGCGGGCGGGGTGCTCGGGGCGCGTGGGGCGGGTACGACCGGCGGGGCGGGTCGGCACAGGGGTCCTTCCGGATCTCGGTCTCGTCTTCCACCGTTGTACAACCTCGGGCGGTCACGGATCGAGCGCATCGCGTGTCGTCTCAGCGGTCATTCCGCCTCGTGATGACCGGGCGGCGGGTCGACGGTCCCGCACGACGCGGTCACCGGCCCGGCTCGCCTCGGCCGGTCCGGGCCCGCGCCTCGTTAGGCTCTGACCCCGTGCACCTGAAGACCCTCACCCTCAAGGGGTTCAAGTCGTTCGCCTCCGCGACGACGCTGCGGCTGCAGCCGGGGATCACGTGCGTGGTCGGCCCCAACGGCTCGGGCAAGTCGAACGTCCTGGACGCCCTCACCTGGGTCATGGGGGAGAGCAGCGCCAAGAGCCTGCGCGGCGGGAAGATGGAGGACGTCATCTTCGCCGGCACCACCGGCCCCGAGGGGCGCTCGGCCCTCGGGCGCGCCGAGGTGAGCCTGACGATCGACAACTCCGACGGGGCCCTGCCCATCGAGTTCGCCGAGGTGACGATCACCCGGACGATGTTCCGCACGGGCGGGTCGGAGTACGCGATCAACGGCCAGACGTGCCGCCTGCTCGACGTCCAGGAGCTGCTGTCCGACTCCGGCATCGGCCGGGAGATGCACGTGATCGTCGGTCAGGGCCAGATCGACGCGGTCCTGCACGCCTCCCCGGAGGAGCGCCGCGCGTTCATCGAGGAGGCCGCCGGGGTCCTGAAGCACCGGCGCCGCAAGGAGAAGGCGCTGCGCAAGCTCGACGCGATGGAGGCCAACCTCACGCGCGTGGCCGACCTGGTCACCGAAATCCGCCGCCAGCTCAAACCCCTGGGCCGCCAGGCCGAGGCCGCCCGCCGCGCCCAGGTCGTCCAGGCCGACCTGCGCGACGCGCGGTTGCGCCTGCTCGCCGACGACCTCGTCCAGGCCGGCAGCTCCCTGCAGCGCGACGAGGCCGACGAGGCCGCGCTGAAGGCCCGCCAGGCCCAGGTGGAGGCCGACCTGTCCGAGGCCTCGGCCCGGTTGCAGGCCGCCGAGCGCGCCGCGGCCGCCGCGGCGCCCGACCTGGCCCGTGCCGTCGAGACGCACCACCGCCTCGAGGCCCTCGCCGAGCGGCTGCGCGGGGTGCAGGCCCTGGCCGCCGAGCGTTCCCGGCTGCTGGCGGGCGAACCGGAGGAGCAGACCGGTCGTCGCGATCCCGAGGAGCTGACGGCCCACGCCGACCGCGTCCGCGCCGAGGAGGCCGACCTCGCCGGGCAGGTGACCGCCCGCCGCGCCGCCCTGGACGAGGTCCTCGCGGCCCGCGCCGAGGCGGACCGGGCCGCCCGCGCCGAGGACCAGCGGGTCGCCGCCGCCCTGCGCGTCGCCGCCGACCGCCGCGAGGGGCTGGCCCGCCTCGGCGGCCAGGTCGCCGCGCGCACCAGCCGCGTCGAGGCCGCCGAGGCCGAGCGCGAGCGCCTGTCGACCTCCCTGGCCGACGCCGAGCGGCGCCGGGAGGAGGCGCAGGCCGCGTTCACCGCCCTGGAGGCCCAGGTCGCCGGCGTCGAGGAGGGCGAGGAGGACCTCGACACCGAGCACGAGGCCGCCGCCGACGCGCTGCAGGCCGCCGAGACCGCGCACGAGCAGGCGCGCGCCGAGGTGCAGGCCGCCGAGCGCGAGCGCGCGACGTGGACCGCCCGCAGGGAGGCCCTCGAGATCGGGCTGGCCCGCAAGGACGGCGCCGGGGCGCTGCTGGCCGCCGGCGCGGCCGTCTCCGGGGTGCTGGGGTCGGTCGCGGCGCTGCTGAGCGTGGAGCCCGGCTGGGAGCAGGCGATCGCCGCCGCGCTCGGGTCCACCGCCGACGCCGTCGCCGTGGCGAGCCCCGCCGACGCGGTCCGCGCCATCGACCACCTCAAGGGCGAGGACGCCGGCCGGGCCGGGATGCTCGTCGCCTCCCCCGGCTCGGCGGACGCCGGGCCCGTCGCACCGGCCGGTGCCCGGGCCGCCCTGTCGCTGGTCACCGCGCCCGCCGAGCTGCGACCGGCCCTCGCCGGGCTCCTGGGGCGCGTGGTCGTCGTCGACGACCTCCCGGCCGCGCAGCGCGTCGCGCAGTCCCGGCCGGACCTGGTGGCCGTCACGCGGGACGGGGACGTCGTCGGCGCCCACGTCGCCGCGGGCGGGTCGTCGTCCGCGCCGAGCCTGCTGCAGGTGCAGGCCGCCGTCGACGAGGCCACCGACGCCCTCTCGGCCGCCGAGCAGCGTGCGCAGCGGGCCCAGGCCGACCTGGGGGCCGCGCAGACGGCGCGGGCCGCGGCGGCCGGGCGCGTCGAGGCGGCCCTGGACCGCCTGCACGACTCCGACGCCCGGATGAACGCCGTCGCCGAGCAGCTCGGGCAGCTCGGGTCCGCCGTCCGCGCGGCGCAGGCCGAGGCCGACCGGCTGCGTGCCACCCGCGAGCAGGTCGGCGCGCGGGTGGAGACCGACCGCGTCGAGCTCGTCGAGCTCACCGAGCGGTTCGAGGCGGCGAGCCGTTCGCAGGACGAGGACGAGGGGGACGTCTCCACCGACGAGCGGGACCGCCTGGCCGAGGTCGCCCGCGGCTTCGGCGGCACCGAGACCGAGGCCCGGCTCGCGCTGCGCACCACCGAGGAGCGGGCCCGCGCCCTGGCCGGGCGCGCCGACGCCCTGCAGCGGCAGGCCGCCGAGGAGCTCGCGGCCCGTGAACGCGCCGCCGCGCGCCGGGCCCGGCGCGCGGAGCAGTCGCGCGTCGCGGCGACCGTGCGGGAGGGGGCCGGGAAGGCGCTCGCGGCGTGGGAGTCCTCGCACGTCCAGGCCACCCGGTTGCGGGAGGCCGCCGAGGCGGCCCGCGCGACGTTCGAGGAGCAGGTGGGCGCGGCCCGCCGCGCGGTGGAGTCGCTCACGACCGAGCAGCAGCGCCTGGGGGACACCCGGCACGCCGACGAGGTCGCCCGCGCCCAGCAGCGCTGGAAGATCGACCAGCTGCGCCAGCGGGCGCTGGAGGAGCTGGGCACCGACCCCGACGTGCTGACCGAGGAGTTCGGCCCGCACCAGCTCGTCCCGCCCTCGCCCCCCGCCCCCGGGGACCCCGAGCCGGAGATGCCGCCCGAGCCGCGGCCGTACGTGCGCTCCGAGCAGGACAAGCGGCGCCGCTCGGCCGAGCGCGCGCTCGCGCAGCTGGGGCAGGTCAACCCGCTCGCGCTGGAGGAGTACGCGGCGATGGAGGAGCGCCACCAGTTCCTCGTCACCCAGTCCGAGGACCTGAAGAAGTCCCGCAAGGACCTGCTCGACATCGTCAAGGAGGTCGACGAGCGGGTCGAGCGCGTGTTCTCCGAGGCGTTCGCCGAGGTGGCGCAGCAGTACGAGGAGGTGTTCCCCCGGCTGTTCCCCGGCGGCGAGGGCCGGCTCGTCCTGACCGACCCCTCCGACATGCTGGCCACCGGCATCGAGGTGGAGGCCCGGCCGGCGGGCAAGAAGGTCAAGCGGCTGTCGCTGCTGTCCGGCGGGGAGCGTTCGCTGGCCGCGGTGGCGATGCTGGTCTCGATCTTCCGCGCCCGCCCCAGCCCGTTCTACGTCCTGGACGAGGTGGAGGCCGCTCTGGACGACGCGAACCTGTCGCGGCTGATCACCCTGTTCGAGGAGCTGCGCGCCACGAGCCAGCTCATCGTCATCACCCACCAGAAGCGCACCATGCAGATCGCCGACGCCCTGTACGGCGTGACCATGCGCGGGGACGGGATCAGCACCGTCGTCAGCCAGCGGCTGCGCGACGGCGAGCCGGCCGGGCCGCGGGCGGCGGCCCCCGGGGACGCCGAGCCCCTGGCCGTGTGACGCGCGTCGCGCCGGTGACGCTGCGATGAGCATCCGGTCACAGGGTGGTGACGGCCGTGCGCGCCGCGTGGTGAGCGCGGGGCGGGCGGGGCACAGTGGACTCGTGATGACCTTCCTCCGGGGGCCGGTCACGGACCTGGCCCCGGTGCCGACGTGGTGGGTGGTGCTGCGGTGATGGTGGCGACCCTGCTGGTGACCTTCGCCCTGACGGTCGGGCTGGCCGTCGTCGTCCTGCTGAGCGTGGCGGCGCCGAGCCTGCGCCGGCGGGGGAGCCGGACGATGGCGCGGATCGACGCGGGGGCCGAACGGCTCCTGCCCGTCCTGCGCCACCACCGGGACCGCCTCGCCGCCGAGGTGCGCGCGCGAGCGAGCGAGCGCCTGGAGGCCCCGCGCCGCGGTACCCGCGAGGAGCACCGGGCGGCCCGCGCCCGCTGAGGCGGTCCGGGCGGTCGAGCGGACGACGCCCCGTCTGGGAAGATCTGGGCTCGTGGAGACAGCCGAGATCGTCGTGGGGCTCATCGCCGTCATCGCCCTGGCGGGCGTGGGCGCGCTGGTGGGCCTGGTCCGCCCGCGCCGCCGGCGCCGGTCCGCCCCGCCCCGCCCCGGGCAGCAGGCGGGGCTGCGGGACCGGCGCGAGGGCGAGGAGCCGCTGCCCGGGGTGGGCGACGACGCCGAGGTCCCCCGCGACAGCGCCACCCGCACGGTCGAGGACGTCGACCTGCCCGAGGGGCCGGTCCTCGAACGGCCCGCCCCCGCCGGCGGGCGCCTGGTCCGGCTGCGCGAGCGGCTCGCCCGCTCCAACTCCGCCCTCGGCCAGGGGCTGCTGGCCCTGCTGTCCCGCGACACCCTCGACGAGGCGACGTGGGAGGAGGTCGAGGACACCCTCCTGCTCGCCGACCTCGGCGTCGACCCCACCACCCGCATCGTCGAGGCGCTGCGCGAGCGCGTGAAGGTCCTCGGCACCCGCGACCCCGCCCACCTGCGCGAGCTGCTGCGCGAGGAGCTGCTCACCGCGGTCGGCCCGGCCACGGACCGCTCGCTCGCGACGCAGCGCCGGGGCGAGCGCCCCGCCGTCGTCATGGTCGTGGGCGTCAACGGCACCGGGAAGACGACGACCGTCGGCAAGCTCGCGCGCCTGCTCGTCGCGCAGGACAAGGACGTCGTCCTCGGGGCGGCCGACACGTTCCGCGCCGCCGCCGCCGAGCAGCTGGCCACCTGGGGCGACCGCGTCGGCGTGCCCACCGTCCGCAGCGACCGCGACGGCGCCGACCCCGCGGCCGTCGCCTTCGACGCGGTCAGGCAGGGCACCGAGGCCGAGGTCGACGTCGTGCTCATCGACACCGCCGGCCGCCTGCAGAACAAGGTCGGCCTCATGGACGAGCTCGGCAAGGTCAAGCGCGTCGTGGAGCGGCACGGCCCCGTCGACGAGGTCCTGCTCGTCCTGGACGCCACCACCGGGCAGAACGGGCTGCGCCAGGCCGCCGTGTTCTCCGAGGCCGTCGACGTGACCGGCATCGTGCTCACCAAGCTCGACGGGACGGCCAAGGGCGGCATCGTCGTGGCCGTGCAGCAGTCCCTCGGCGTCCCGGTCAAGCTCGTGGGCCTGGGGGAGGGCGCCGACGACCTGGCGCCCTTCGAGCCGGAGGCGTTCGTCGACGCGCTGCTGAGCTGACCGGTGCTCGTCCCGCCGCGTTACGTGAAGTTCACACGGGCCGCGGTGCCGTCACACGGGTGAAACACGACGAGCGAGGAGCTGTAACGGGAGCGGGCCACGGTGGTCCCGATCCCGACCCCCTCCATCGCCGGCCCCGCCGGCCTCGCGGAAGGCCCCGTTGCCCATGGACTCGGCCCTGAACTCAGGTGACACCGCCTGGATCCTGACCAGCGCGGCGCTCGTGCTGCTCATGACCCCCGGCCTCGCGCTCTTCTACGGCGGCATGGTCCGCGCCAAGAGCGTGCTCAACATGATGATGATGAGCTTCGGCGCCCTGGCTCTCATCGGCGTCCTCTGGGTGCTGTACGGCTACTCGATCGCCTTCGGGAACGACGTCGGCGGTGGCCTGCTCGGCAACCCGTTCGAGTACTTCGGCCTGTCGGGGATGCTCGGCGAGGACACCTCGGCGCCCTACCCGGTCATGGCCTTCGTCGCCTTCCAGGGCGTGTTCGCCATCATCACCGTCGCCCTCATCTCGGGGGCGATCGCCGACCGCGCCAAGTTCGGCGCCTGGCTGGTCTTCGCCGGGGTCTGGGCCACCCTCGTCTACTTCCCGGTCGCGCACTGGGTGTTCGCCTTCGACGGCGACGACGTGGTCGGCGGCTGGATCGCCAACAACCTGCTGGCCCTCGACTTCGCCGGTGGCACCGCGGTCCACATCAACGCCGGCGCCGCCGGCCTCGCCCTGGCGCTCGTCCTGGGCAAGCGCAAGGGCTTCGGCCGCGACCCGATGCGCCCGCACAACCTCCCCCTGGTCATGCTCGGCGCGGGCCTGCTCTGGTTCGGGTGGTTCGGGTTCAACGCCGGGTCCGCCCTGTCGGCGGGCAACACCGCGGCCGTCGCCTTCGTCAACACGATCGTCGCGACCTCGGCCGCGATCCTGGGCTGGCTGCTGACCGAGAAGGTCCGCGACGGGCACGCCACGTCCCTGGGCGGCGCCTCGGGCGCGGTGGCCGGCCTGGTCGCCATCACCCCCGCCTGCAACGCCGTCAGCCCGGTGATGGCCATCGTCCTCGGCGCCGTCGCCGGCGTCCTGTGCGCCCTGGCCGTGGGCCTGAAGTACAAGCTCGGCTACGACGACTCCCTCGACGTCGTCGGCGTCCACCTCGTCGGTGGTCTGTGGGGCACCATCGCCATCGGCTTCCTCGGCTCGGCCACCACCCCCGCCGGTGTCGACGGCCTGTTCTTCGGCGGCGGCGTCGACCAGTTGTGGCGCCAGGTCGTCGGGGCGGTCGCGGTCCTGGGCTACTCCTTCGTCCTGACCTGGGTCATCGGCACCGTCATCCAGAAGACGATGGGCTTCCGCCTCGACCAGGACGACGAGGTCGCCGGCATCGACCAGGCCGAGCACGCCGAGTCCGGCTACGACTGGGGCACCCTGACCTCCGGCGGCGGCCGGGTCGCCGGGTCCCCGGCCCGGCCCACCGACGCCCGTCACTCGTCCGGAAGCTCGGAGGTCTCCGCATGAAGCTCATCACCGCGATCATCAAGCCGCACAAGCTGGACGACGTGAAGTCGGCGCTGGAGGCCTACGGCATCCAGGGCCTGACGATCTCGGAGTCCTCCGGCTACGGCCGCCAGCGCGGGCACACCGAGGTCTACCGGGGGGCGGAGTACACCGTCGACCTCGTGCCCAAGGTGCGCGTGGAGGTCCTCGTCGACGACGTGGACGCCCACGACGTCGTCGAGGTCGTCGTCAAGAGCGCCCAGACCGGGCGCATCGGGGACGGCAAGGTCTGGACGCAGCCGGTCGACGACGTCGTCCGGGTCCGGACCGGCGAGCACGGCCCCGACGCGCTCTGACCCACCCGCACCCACCCCTCCTGGAGGTCATCCCGTGCACGCCCCCGCAGCGGGTCCGCGCTGAGCGCGGACCTGCGCACCGAGCGACTCGCGCTGGCGGTGCGGGCCGGCAGGCCCGGCCCGCACCGCCGCGCCGAGCTGGTCCAGCTCGTGGAGTCCCGGTTGCGCGACGTGTGGGACCAGGCCGTCGAACCGCTCGGCGGCCCGGCCGGTCCCCTCGCCGGGGGCGCGGGGGAGGGCTCGGGCGTGGCGCTGGCCTGCGTCGGGTCGCTGGCCCGCCGCGACGCCGGTCCCGCCAGCGACGTGGACCTCGTCCTGCTGCACGACGGCCGGTCCCTGGACCGCGACGACGTCGCGGCCCTGGCCGACCGGATCTGGTACCCCCTGTGGGACAACGGCCTGCGCCTGGACCACTCGGTCCGCACCGCCAAGGAGTGCCGCGAGGTGGCCGCCGTCGACCTCGCCGCCGCGACCGGTCTGCTCGACCTGCGCGTCGTCGCCGGTGACGGCGGCCTGGTCGCCCGCACCCGCGGGCACCTGCTCGACGACTGGCGCGCGGGGGCCCGGCGCCGGCTGCCGCAGGTGCTGGACTCCCTCGCCGAACGCGCCGCCCGCTTCGGGGAGGTCGCCTACCTGCTCGAACCGGACCTCAAGGAGGCCCGCGGCGGCCTGCGCGACGCCATCACCCTGCGCGCGCTGGCCGCCAGCTGGCTCACCGACCGCCCGCACGGTGCCGTCGACGAGGCCCACACCCTCCTGCTCGACGTCCGCGACGGCCTGCAGGCCTCCTCCGGACGGCCCGGTGACCGCCTCGTGCTCGCCGAGCAGGACGCCACCGCCGTCGTGTGCGGGTTCGCCGACGCCGACCTGCTGCTCGCCGCCATCGCCCAGGCCGCCCGCACGATCTCCGCGGCCGTCGACCTCACCGCCCGCCGGGCGCGCCAGTCCGTCCCGACGCGCCGCTTCCGCGCCCAGGGCAAGCGTCCCCGGCTGCGCTCCCTGGGCCACGGCCTCGTCGAGCACGACGGCGAGGTCGTCCTGGGCGCCGGGGTCAGCCCGGCCGAGGACCCCGTCCTGCCGCTGCGCGCGGCCGCCACCGCCGTCCGCTCGGGGCTGCCGCTGTCCCCGGTGACGCTGGAGCACCTCGTCACGACGTGCCCGCCCCTGCCCGACCCCTGGCCCGTGGCCGCCCGCGAGGCGCTGCTGGAACTGCTCGCCGCCGGTCCCGCGCAGGTGCCGGTGTGGGAGTCCCTCGACATGGTCGGGCTCGTCGAGCGGTGGGTGCCGGAGTGGGCGGGGATCCGCAACCGCCCGCAGCGCAACGCGGTGCACCGCTGGACCGTGGACCGCCACCTCATCGAGACCGCGGTGGCCGCCGGGCCCTTCCTGCGCGAGGTCGAACGCCCCGACGTGCTGCTGCTGGCCGCCCTCACCCACGACCTCGGCAAGCTGCCCGGTGCGCAGGACCACTCCCGCACCGGGGCGCCCCTGGCCCGCGCGGTCGCCGCCCGCGCCGGGTTCGCCCCCGCCGACGTCGAGGTCGTCGGCCGCCTGGTGGCCGAGCACCTGACCCTCGTCGACCTCGCGACCCGCCGCGACCCCGACGACCCGCAGACCGTCGCGGCCCTGGTCGAGGCGGTCGACGGCCGCCTGGAGACCCTGCACCTGCTGCGCGCCCTCACCGAGGCCGACGCCCGGGCCGCCGGCCCGGCCGCGTGGTCGCCGTGGCGGGCCCGGCTCGTCGACGGGCTCGTCGCGCGCGCGCGCAAGTCCCTGGCGGGGGAGGAGGCGCCCGGCCCGGCACCCTTCGACACCGCCGAGCAGGCCCTCGCCGCCGCCACGGCCGCCGACGGCCGGACCCGCCTCGACGTGCGCGAGGTCGACGGCTTCTTCGTCGTCACCGTCGTCGCCCCCGACCGCACCGGGGTCTTCGCCGACCTCGCGGGCCTGCTGGCCGGGCACCGCTTCCTCGTCCGCTCCGCCCTCGTGCGCACGCTCGACGGCGTGGCCGTGGACTCCTGGTGGGTGGAGTCGCCGGCGGGGGAGGCGCCCTCGGCCGAGCTGCTGCGCCAGAGCCTGGAGCGCATCGTCGGCGGTGACGTGGCGCTGCTGGAACGGCTCGCGGCCCGCGACGCCCAGACCCCCCGGCCCGCCGGCGGCCCGCGCGCGCTCGTGGCCCACCCCCGGGTCGTCATCCTGCCCGGGGCCAGCGACCGCGCCACCGTGCTGGAGGTGCGCTGCGCCGACCGCCCCGGTCTGCTGCACGCCCTCGGCCGGGCCCTGGCCGTGGAGGGCATCGACATCCGCTCCGCGCACGTGGCGACGTACGCGGCGCAGGCCGTCGACGTCCTCTACCTCGCCGAACCCACGGGGGAGCGGCTGTCCCCGCCGCGGGTGGCCATGGCCATCCAGGCCCTGTCGGACGCGGCGGAGGTGCCGGGGCCGGCGCGACCCGCCGGTTAAGGTGGGGGCGTGTTCGCCACGCTCTCCGACCGCCTCACCGCCACGTTCAAGTCGCTGCGCGGCAAGGGGCGGCTGACCGAAGCCGACGTCGACGCGACCGTGCGGGAGATCCGCCGCGCGCTGCTCGACGCCGACGTCGCCCTGCCCGTCGTGCGGGACTTCACCACCCGCATCCGCGAGCGCGCGACCGGCGCGGAGGTCGTGGGCCACCTCAACCCGGCCCAGCAGGTCGTCAAGATCGTCAACGAGGAGCTCGTGGGCATCCTCGGCGGCGAGACCCGCCGGCTGCGGTTCGCCAAGAACCCGCCCACGGTGATCATGCTCGCCGGGTTGCAGGGCGCGGGGAAGACGACGCTGGCCGGCAAGCTCGGCCGCTGGCTGAAGGGCAACGGCAACCGCCCGCTGCTCGTGGCCTGCGACCTGCAGCGCCCCAACGCGGTCAACCAGCTGCAGATCACCGGCGAGCGCGCCGGGGTCGACGTGTTCGCCCCCGAACCGGGCAACGGCGTGGGCGACCCGGTCTCGGTGGCCCAGCGCGGCATCGAGCACGCCCAGCGCCACCACTACGACGTCGTCGTCGTCGACACCGCCGGCCGCACCGGCGTGGACGCCGAGATGATGCAGCAGGCGATCGACATCCGCGCCGCCGTGCGGCCCGACGAGGTCCTGTTCGTCCTGGACGCCATGATCGGCCAGGACGCCGTCGCCACCGCCGAGGCGTTCCGCGACGGCGTCGGCTTCGACGGCGTCGTCCTCACCAAGCTCGACGGCGACGCCCGCGGCGGTGCGGCCCTGTCGGTGCGCCACGTCACCGGCCAGCCCGTCATGTTCGCCTCCACCGGCGAGAAGCTCGACGACTTCGAGCTGTTCCACCCCGACCGCATGGCCTCGCGCATCCTCGACATGGGCGACGTCATGTCCCTCATCGAGCAGGCCGAGAAGGCCTTCGACGCCGACCAGGCCCAGGCCATGGCCGCGAAGTTCGCGGCCGACGAGGACTTCACCCTCGACGACTTCCTGCAGCAGCTGCAGGCGATCCGGAACATGGGGTCGTTGAAGAAGATGCTCGGGATGCTGCCGGGCATGGCCCAGATGCGCCAGCAGCTCGACGCCTTCGACGAGCGCGAGTTCGACCGCATCGAGGCGATGGTCCGCTCGATGACCCCGCTGGAGCGCCGCCAGCCGCGGATCATGAACGGTTCGCGCCGGGCCCGCGTGGCCGCCGGCTGCGGGCAGAGCGTCTCGGCCGTCAACGACATGCTCGAGCGCTTCGGGCAGGCGCAGAAGATGATGCGATCCCTGAAGAACGGTCTCGGCGGCGGTGGGCTGCCCGGCATCCCCGGGATGCCCGGCGGCCCGGGCGCGGGGGCCTCGAAGAAGCAGAAGGCCCGCATCGCGGCGTCCAAGGGCAAGAAGGGCAAGAGCGGCAACCCCGCCAAGCGCGCCGCCGAGCAGAAGGCGGCCGCCGACCGCGCCGCGGCGCAGCCCGGCTCGGCCTTCGGCCTGCCCGACGCGTCCAAGGGGTTCGACCCGGCCGACCTGAACCTGCCGAAGGGGTTCGACAAGTACCTCGGGCAGTGAGCCAGCGGTGAGCGAGGCGCTGCACCTCACCGGTCCGGTCCTCCTCGGCCCCGAGGAGGTCGCCGGGCAGGCCTGGGTCCTCGACGGCCGGTTGACCTTCCAGCGCCCGCCGGGCGCGAGCACCACGCGCCTGGACGGGTGGGTGCTGCCCGGTCTCGTCGACGCGCACTGCCACGTCGGCATCGGACCGCACGGGCGGGTCGAGGACGAGGTGTCCCGGACCCAGGCGCTCGCCGACCGCGACGCCGGTGCCCTCCTGCTGCGGGACGCGGGGTCGGCTTCGCAGACCCGCTGGATGGACGAGGTGGAGGACCTGCCGCGCATCGTCCGCGCCGGCCGGCACCTGGCCCGCACCCGCCGCTACCTGCGGGGCCTGGCGCACGAGATCGAACCCCAGGACCTCGTCGAGCACGTCCGGGTCGAGGCCCGCCGCGGTGACGGCTGGGTCAAGCTCGTGGGGGACTGGATCGACCGCGCCACCGGCGACCTCGCCCCGTGCTGGCCCGCCGACGTGCTCGCCGCCGGGGTCGCCGCCGCGCACGAGCTGGGGGCGCGCGTCACCGTCCACCAGTTCGGCGAGGACGGTGTCGAGGACCTGCTGGCGGCCGGCGTCGACGGCATCGAGCACGGCACGGGCCTGGGGCCGGAACTGCTGCCCCGGCTGGCGGCCGCCGGGGTCGCGGTCGTCCCGACGCTGGTGAACATCGCGACCTTCCCGGGCATCGCCGACCGGGGGGAGCCGAAGTTCCCCGCGTACGCCGCGCACATGAGGGCCCTGCACGCGCGCCGGTACGACACCGTCGCCGCCCTGCACGCCGCCGGCGTCCCCGTCTTCGCCGGCACCGACGCCGGCAGCGTCCTGCCGCACGGCCTCGTCGTCGACGAGCTGCACGAGCTGACCGCCGCCGGGCTGTCCCGGACCGCCGCCCTGGACGCCGGAGCGTGGGCCGCCCGTCGCTGGCTCGGCCACCCCGGCCTGGTCGAGGGGGCGAGCGCGGACCTGCTCGTCGTCGACGGCGACCCGCGGGCCGACCTGGCGGTCCTGCGGGACCCGCGGGTCGTCCTGCGCGGTCGTGTCGTGGCCGGTGCGCGACCTCTGGCATGATGGTCGGGCACTCGATCGCCCAGGGACCCTCTCACCCGGGGCGAGCGCGTCCCTGAACCGCCCGTCCCGGCGTCCCCACACCGGGGCGGTCCGTTCGACACTCCAGAACCGGGAGACACCCCACACCGTGGCTGTCAAGATTCGCCTCAAGCGCATGGGCCAGATCCGCGCGCCGTTCTACCGCATCGTCATCGCCGACTCGCGCAGCAAGCGCGACGGTCGCGCGATCGAAGAGGTCGGCCTGTACAACCCGATGACGGACCCCTCGACGATCGAGGTCAAGTCCGAGCGCGTCCAGTACTGGCTCGGCGTCGGCGCGCAGCCGACCGAGCAGGTCGCGGCGCTGCTCAAGGTCACGGGTGACTGGCAGAAGTTCAAGGGCCTGCCCGGTGCCGAGGGCCGCTACCGCACCCCCAGCGCCAACACCAAGCCCCCGCGCATCCCCGCCGGTGGTGCGGCCAAGCAGGCCCCCGCGCCCGCCGAGGCCCCCGCCGCCGACGCGCCGGCCGAAGAGTCCTGACCCGGTGCTCGCGGACGCCCTCGAGCACCTGGTGCGCGGCATCGTCGGCAACCCCGACGACGTGCAGGTGACGTCGAAGACGTTGCGGCGCGGTGCCGTGCTCGAAGTTCGCGTGCACCCGGACGACCTGGGCCGGGTCATCGGCCGCGCCGGTCGCACGGCCAAGGCCCTGCGCACCGTCGTCGGGGCGCTCGCCGGCGGCAAGCAGGTGCGCGTCGACCTCGTCGACGTGGACCGGCGCTGACGCCGTCGAGACCGGCACGGCCACCCAGCACCACCCCCGGACGCCGGGGTCGCGCACGCGGCCCCGGCGTCCTGCCGTTCCACCCCACCCACCCGGAGGACATCTCGTGGAGTACGTCGTCGCCCGCGTCGGGCGCCCGCACGGGGTGCGGGGCGAGGTCACCGTCGAGGTGCGCACCGACGACCCCGACGAGCGCTTCGTGCCCGGGGCCGTGCTGCGCACCGACCCGGCGGCCGGGCCGCTCACCGTCGCCGCGGCCCGCTGGCACAACGGCACCCTCCTGCTGACCTTCCGCGAGGTCGCCGACCGCACCGCCGTGGAGGCCCTGCGCGACACCCTCCTGCTCGTCGACGTCGACGACGAGGCCGAGGAGACCGACGACGCCTGGTACCCGCACCAGCTGCGGGGGATGGCCGCCGTGACGGTCACCGGCACCCCGCTCGGCACCGTCGCGGACCTGCTGACCGGCTCGGCCCAGGACGTCCTCGTCGTCACCGGCACCGACGGCCGCGAGGTGCTCGTGCCCTTCGTCCGCGCCATCGTCCCCACCGTCGACGTGCGCCGGCGCAAGGTCGTCCTCGCCCCGCCGGGCGGGCTGTTCGCCGAGCTGGCGGGGGAGGAGGGCTAGTGCGCCTCGACGTCGTCACCATCTTCCCCGACTACCTCGCGCCGCTGCAGCTCTCGCTCATCGGCAGGGCGCAGGCCCAGGGGCTGCTCGACGTGCGGGTCCACGACCTGCGCGAGCACACCCACGACCGCCACCGCACGGTCGACGACACCCCCTACGGCGGGGGCGCGGGGTTGGTCATGAAACCCGGACCGTGGGGCGAGGCCCTCGACGCCGTCCTGGCCGACCCGCCGCCCGGCGCCGGCCAGGACGGGCCCGTCCTCCTCGTCCCCTCCCCGGTGGGGGAGGTCTTCGGCCAGCGGGCGGCGGTCGACCTCGCCGCCGAACCGTGGCTCGTCTTCGCCTGCGGCCGCTACGAGGGCATCGACGCGCGGGTGGTGGAGCACTACCGCGGGCGCGTCCGCGTGCGAGAGGTGTCGCTGGGGGACTACGTGCTCAACGGCGGTGAGGTCGCCGTTCTGGCGATCACCGAGGCCGTCGTCCGCCTCGTGCCCGGGGTCGTCGGCAACGCGGCCTCCCTGACCGAGGAGAGCCACGCCCCCGAGCACGACGGGCTGCTGGAGCACCCCGCCTACACCAAGCCCGCCTCCTGGCGCGGCCTGGACGTCCCGACCGTGCTCGCCGGCGGCGACCACGGCGCCGTGGGCCGCTGGCGGCGCGACGAGGCGCTGCGCCGCACCGCTTCCCGCCGCCCCGACGTGGTGGCCCGGCTGGACCCGGCGCGGTGCGACGCGCGCGACCTCGCCGTCCTCGCCGACCTCGGCTGGGCCCCCGGGGATCACGGGTTCGGCCCCACGAGCGCCGCTGTGGCAGACTGATCCGCTGACACCAACGAGCCGTGACGGCCGGTGACCGCTGCCTCCGGGCCGCGGAGGGTGCGCCTGCCACAGGGGGCGAGCCCCACCGGACGCCCGTCGCGGGACCAACGCCTGTGCCGATGACCTGTGGCGTCGACAGGGGAAGTGAGCTTCAGCCATGAACGTGCTCGACAGCATCGACGCAGCCCAGCTGCGCAGCGACGTCCCGGAGTTCCGGGCCGGTGACACCCTCAAGGTCCACGTCAAGGTCATCGAGGGCAGCCGCTCGCGCGTGCAGGTCTTCCAGGGCGTCGTCATCCGCCGCACCGGCGGCGGCATCCGCGAGGCCTTCACCGTCCGCAAGGTCAGCTTCGGCGTCGGCGTGGAGCGCACCTTCCCGCTGCACACCCCGGTCATCGAGAAGATCGAGGTCGTGACCCGCGGTGACGTGAAGCGCGCCAAGCTGTACTACCTGCGCGACCTGCGCGGCAAGGCCGCCAAGATCAAGGAGCGTCGCGACTCCGGCAGCCCCCGCGGCTGAGTCCAGCACCTCCACCCACGAGCCGGGTCCCGCACGGGGCCCGGCTCGTGTCGTTCCGGCCGGGTTCCCAGGCGGCCCGTCTAGACTCCACGGGCCGCGCCCTCGCGGCGCGCAGTCCCCGTGAGGCAGGAGCCCCGTGACGACCACCCAGCCGCGGCCGTCGGTCCCGCCCGGTGACCCCTCGGGCACGGCGGTCGACCGCGGCCCCTCGCACGGGGGACGCGCCGTGCTGGTGCTCGCCATCGCCCTCCTGATCGTCCTGGTCGTCCGCTCCTTCGTCGTGCAGACCTTCTCCATCCCCTCGGACTCGATGCAGCCGACGCTGCAGCCGGGGGAGCGCGTGGCCGTCTGGCGCGTCGACGCCTCCGACGTCCGGCGCGGCGACGTCGTCGTCTTCGACGGCACCGGCACCTTCGCCGACGCCCCACCGGACCCGCAGGGCCTGGCCGCGGTCGGCGCCGGGGTCGCCGGGCTGCTGGGCTTCCGGCCCGGGGAGTCCGACTTCGTCAAGCGCGTCGTCGGCCTGCCCGGTGAGCGCATCACCTGCTGCGACGCCCAGGGCCGCCTCCTCGTCGACGGTGAGCCCCTGGACGAGCCGTACGTGCAGCCCGGCGACGCGCCGAGCGAGCTCCGGTTCGACATCGCCGTGCCGCAGGGGCGAGTGTGGGTGATGGGGGACCACCGCAGCGACTCGGTCGACTCGCGCTCCCACCTCGGCTCGCCGGGCGGGGGCACGATCGCCCTCGGCGACGTCGTCGGCCGGGTCGTCGCCACCACCTGGCCGCTGGACGCGGTCGGCACCGTCGGACGGGGGAGCGGTTCGTGAGCGCCGGGGACACCGAGCAGGACACGTCCGCGCAGGAGCCCGCGCCCCGGCGCCGGTCCGCCGGCACGGGCGTGGTGGGCGCGATCCGCGAGACCGTGCTCGTCGTCGTGGTCGCGCTCGTCGTCTCGCTGGTCGTCAAGACGTTCCTCCTGCAGGCGTTCTTCATCCCCTCCCAGTCCATGGAGCGCACGCTCGACATCGGCGACCGCGTCGTCGTCAGCAAGCTGACGCCGGGCCCGTTCGAGCTGCACCGCGGTGACGTCGTCGTCTTCTCCGACCCCGGTGGCTGGCTCGAGCCGACCACGCCGACGCAGCGCGGCCCGGTGGGCACCGTCGTCGCCGAGGCGCTGACCTTCGTCGGGTTGCTGCCGGAGGACTCCGACGACCACCTCATCAAGCGCGTCGTCGGACTGCCCGGCGACCACGTCGTGTGCGCCCCCGACGGCACGGTCACCGTCAACGACGTCGCCGTGGACGAGCCCTACGTCTCCTCCACCTCACCGAGTGAGCAGCAGTGCGACGTCACCGTCCCCGCCGGTGAGCTGTGGGTCATGGGCGACAACCGGGCCGAGTCCGCCGACTCCCGCTACAACCAGGACAAGCCGTACGACGGGTTCGTGCCGATCGACCTCGTCGTCGGCCGCGCGTACGTGATCGTGTGGCCCCTGGCGCACTGGTCCTGGCTCGGCACCCCCGACGACTTCGCCTCCGTCCCCGGCCCGGCGGGGGTGGGGTGAGCCCCGCCACCCGCGCCCCGGCGGCTCCCTCCCTGCGCCTGGAGCGGCAGCTCCTGCGTTCGGGCCACGCCCTGGTCGCCGGGGTGGACGAGGTGGGCCGCGGGGCGCTCGCCGGTCCCGTGAGCGTGGGGGTCCTCGTCGTGGACGGCAGCACCCGCACCGCGCCCACCGGGCTGCGGGACTCCAAGCTGCTGACACCCGCCGCCCGGGACGCCCTGGCGCCCGCGGTGCGCCGCTGGGCGCTCGCCTGGGCCGTCGGGCACACCGAGCCGGCCGAGATCGACGCGATCGGCATCACCGCCGCGCTGCGCCTGGCCGGGCGGCGGGCCCTGGCCCAGCTGCCGGTCCGGCCCGACGTCGTCATCCTCGACGGCGGCCACGACTACCTCAGCGACCCGCGGGAACCGTCGCTGCTGGACGGGCTGGACGGGCAGGGGCCCGCCGCGCCGTGGGACGGGCCGGCCGTGACGACCCGCGTCAAGGCGGACGTGTCCTGCGCCGCCGTGGCCGGGGCGAGCGTGCTGGCCAAGACGACCCGCGACGCGGTGATGGCGCAGCGGCACACCGCCTTCCCGCACTACGGGTGGGCGGGGAACAAGGGGTACGGCGCCCCGGAGCACCTGCGGGCCCTCGCCGAGCGCGGCAGCTGCGAGCAGCACCGCCGCAGCTGGCGGCTGCCCGGCGCGGCCGCGCCCGGACCCCGTCTCGTCGAGGCGCCCGCGCAGGACCTGGACCCGGTCTCGCCGGGGGACGGGGTGCTCTCGGACCTCACCTCCCGCACCTCGGGTGCCCGGGAGGCATGATGGTCCCGTGAGCGCCGAGGACCTGGAGAACTACGAGACCGAGATGGAGCTGCAGCTCTACCGCGAGTACCGGGACGTCGTCTCGCTCTTCTCGTACGTGGTGGAGACCGAACGGCGCTTCTACCTCGCCAACTCGGTGGACCTGCAGGTCCGCACGGCCGACGGTGAGACGTACTTCGAGGTGGCCCTGCACGACGCCTGGGTCTGGGACGTCTACCGCCCGGCCCGGTTCGTGCGGGACGTGCGGGTGGTGACGTTCAAGGACGTCAACGTCGAGGAGCTGCAGAAGCGCGACATCGAGGTCCCCGACGGGCCGGACCTGCGCGAACGCTGACCCCGGGTCGGCCGTCCGGGTGACGACCGGCGTCGGCGGTAACGCCTCGGCACGCTGGGTCGATGCACCCGTGGGACGCGCCCCACTGCCGGGGGGTCGCTGGGGCGCGTCCCCACCGCCGACGGCGTTCCGGTCCGCCGCCCCGGCCCGTGGACGACGACGTCCCGTGCCGGACCGGTCCCCACAGCCCCTCCCTCGTCCACAGCGGGTCCCGACCCGCCCGCCACGCCCTCCCCACCGCCGCAGGCTGTGCCGCGGAGGTGGTGCACGTGCGCGCGAAGGACGCCGTGGGGCGGTACGGGGAACGGGTGGCGGCCCGGTGGCTGGTCGAGGCGGGCATGACCGTGCTCGAGACGAACTGGCGCTGCCGGCACGGGGAGATCGACGTCCTGGCCCGGGACGGTGACGAACTGGTCGTGTGCGAGGTCAAGACCCGCCGCAGCACCAGCGCCGGCACGCCCGCGGAGGCGGTGACGCCGCAGAAGCTGACCCGGCTGCAGGAGCTGGCCCAGGAGTGGCTGAAGGCCCACCCGGCGGTGGCGCCCGCCGGCATCCGCTTCGACGTCGTGGCGGTGACCCCCGCCGAGCGGGGACCGGCCCGGGTCGAGCACCTGCGGGGGGTGCTCTGATGGCGCTCGCCCGCTCCCTGGCCGTCGGGCTCGTCGGCCTGGACGGCCACCTCGTCGAGGTCGAGGCCGACATCTCCCCCGGCATCCCCGCCTTCGTGCTCGTCGGGCTGCCCGACGCGTCCCTGCACGAGGCCAAGGACCGCGTCCGGGCCGCGACGGCCAACTCCGGCTTCCCGCTGCCGGCGCAGCGGATCACGGTGAACCTCTCACCGGCCACGCTGCCGAAGACCGGGTCGGCGTTTGACCTCGCCGTGGCGGTGGCCACGCTCACGGCCGCCGGTGTCCTGCCGCCGGAGGCCTCCGCCGAGACGGTCCACCTCGGTGAGCTGGGCCTGGACGGCAGCGTGCGCGCCGTCGACGGGGTGCTGCCCGCCGTGCTGGCCGCGGCCCGCGCCGGTGTCCGGCGCGTCGTGGTCCCGGAGGCGACGGCCGAGGAGGCCGCCCTCGTCCCGGGGGTCGTCGTCCGCGGGGTGCGCTGGCTGGCCGAGCTCGTCGCGGACTACCGCGGCGACCCGCCCGTGGACCTGCCCGAACCGCCCCGCGCCTTCGTCCCGCCCGAGCGGGCGCTCGCGGGCCGCCCGCTGGACCTGGCCGACGTCGTGGGCCAGAGCGAGGCGCGCTTCGCCCTGGAGGTGGCCGCCGCGGGGGGCCACCACCTGCTGATGAACGGGCCCCCCGGGGCGGGCAAGACGATGCTCGCGGCCCGCCTGCCCGGTCTCCTGCCCGACCTGGAGGAGGAGGCCGCCCTGGAGGTCACGGCGGTCCACTCGGTGGCCGGGACCCTGCGCGGGCGCCCGGGCACGGCCCTCGTCACGCGCCCGCCCTACGAGGACCCCCACCACACGGCCTCGGTCGCCTCCGTCGTGGGCGGTGGCAGCGGGGTGCCGCGGCCGGGGGCGGTCTCCCGCGCCCACCGCGGCGTGCTGTTCCTCGACGAGGCCTCCGAGTTCGAGGCCCGGGTCCTCGACGCCCTGCGCCAGCCGCTGGAGCACGGCGAGCTCGTCCTGCACCGCGCCCGCGGCGCGGCGCGGTACCCGGCGCGGTTCCAGCTCGTGCTCGCGGCCAACCCGTGCCCCTGCGGCCGGGCCGTGGGCAAGGGGCTGGACTGCACGTGCTCGCCGCAGGCGCGGCGCCGCTACGCCGCGAAGCTGTCCGGGCCGCTGCTGGACCGCGTCGACGTCCAGCTGCAGGTGCAGGCCGTGACGCGCGCCGAGGTGGCCGAGGCCGTCGCGGGGGAGGGCACGGCCGTCGTGGCGGCCCGGGTCGCCACGGCCCGGGCGGTGCAGACCGAGCGGCTGGGCCGGCACGGGGCGCGGACGAACGGGGAGCTCAAGGGCCCGCTCCTGCGCGGCCCGCTGCGCCTCGCGGCCGGCGTCACGCGCGACCTCGACCGGGCCCTGGAGCGGGGCGTGCTGACCCTGCGCGGCGTGGACCGGGTGCTGCGGCTGGCGTGGACGGTGGCGGACCTGCGGGGGGCAGTGGCCCCGGACCGCGACGACGTGGGCCGGGCCCTCGCGCTGCGCGGAGCCCTCAGCACGGCGGTGGCCGCGTGAGCCGCCCCGTCGGCGGTCACGGCACCCGGGTGCCGCCCGCCCTGCGGGACGCGCTGGACGACGACCGGCTGGCGCGGGCGGCGTGGAGCCGCCTCGCCGAGCCGGGGGACGCCGCCGCCGCCCGGCTGGTCGCCGAGGTCGGGGCGCCGCTGGCGCTGGAGGCCGTCGTCACCGGCCGCGGCCCGGAGCGGTGGCGGACACGGCTGGACGACGTCGACCCGGCGGGCGACGTCGCCGCGGTCCGCGCCGCGGGTGGGCGCCTCCTGGTGCCCGGCGACGAGGAGTGGCCCGTCGGGCTGAGCGACCTCGACCTCGACGCGACGGGGGAGCGGCCGCTGGGGGCGCCCTTCTGCCTGTGGGTGCGCGGGCCCGCCCGGCTGGCCGACGTCGCCGCCCGCAGCGCCGCCCTCGTCGGCTCCCGGGCCGCCACGGCGTACGGCCAGCACGTCGCGGCCGACCTCGCCGTGGGTCTCGCCGACCGGGGCTTCGCCGTCGTCAGCGGCGGCGCGTTCGGCATCGACGCCGCGGCCCACCGGGCCGCGGTCGCCGTGGAGGGGACGAGCGTGGCCGTCCTGGCCTGCGGGGTCGACCGCTCCTACCCGCCCGGGAACGCCGCGCTGCTGGCCCGGCTGGCGCGGACGGGAGCGCTCGTCTCGGAGGTGCCCCCGGGCAGCACCCCCACGCGGTGGCGCTTCCTGGAGCGCAACCGGCTCATCGCGGCCCTGACCCGCGGCACGGTCGTGGTCGAGGCGGCGTGGCGGTCCGGGGCCCTGTCGACGGCCGACCGGGCCGAGCGCCTGCACCGGCCCGTCGGTGCCGTGCCCGGGCCGGTGACCTCACCGGCCTCGGCCGGCTGCCACCGCCTGCTGCGCGACCGGGGCGCGGTCTGCGTCACGAGCGCCGAGGAGGCGGCCGAACTGCTCGGCGACCTCGGGGCCGAGACGGTCTCGACGCCGCCGGTCGAGCGGCGGCCCTTCGACGGGCTGGACCGCGAGGAGCTGCGGGTGGCCGAGTGCCTGCCCCGGCGGGTCGGCACCGACCTCGACTCCCTCGCCCGGGGCTCCGGGCTCGACGTCGGCGCCGTGCAGGCCCTGCTCGGCCGCCTGGAACTGTCGGGCCACGCGGTGCGCGCCGACGGCGGCTGGCGCCGGGCCGCGGGGGTGTGAGCGGAAAACCAGTGGGGACCGGAACGCCGCACGCGTATCGTCGTCCCTCGTCCCTCGTGCCTGGCGCGGAAACCGTTGCCGCGCAGGCTGTGAGCAGAGAGGGAGAGATCGTGGAGCGTCTGGGGAAGAAGCTGGTGAACTGGGCGTCCGTGCTGGAGGAGGGGACGCGCCGGCAGGCCCAGGTGGCGGCCACCATGCCCTTCATCCACCCGCACATCGCCCTCATGCCCGACGCCCACCTCGGCAAGGGGGCGACCGTCGGGTCCGTCATCCCGACCGACGGGGCGATCATCCCGGCCGCGGTCGGGGTGGACATCGGGTGCGGCATGATCGCGGTCCGCACGCAGTTCACGGCCACCGACCTCGCCGGTCGCGACCTGTCGGTCCTGCGGACCTCGATCGAGGCCGCCGTGCCGCTGTCGGCGGGGGCGGCCAACCGCGAGGTGTCGGCCACGGCCGCCCCCCGGGTCGCCGAGCTCGAGGCGCTCGAGCCGGCCCGGGCCGCGTTCCGCGACCAGCTCGTCCCGCGCTGGCGGCTGGCCCTCGGGACCCTGGGGTCGGGCAACCACTTCATCGAGGTCTCCCTCGACGAGCTGGACCGGGTCTGGCTGTTCCTGCACTCGGGCTCGCGCGGTCCGGGCAACAAGCTCGCCACCCACCACATCGGGGTCGCGCAGCGCCTGTGCCGGCAGTGGTTCGTGCCGTTGCCGGACCGGGACCTCGCCTACCTCGTCGAGGGCACGGCCGAGTTCGACGAGTACCTCTGCGACCTGCAGTGGGCCCAGCACTTCGCGCTGCTGAACCGGGAGGAGATGGTGGACCGGGTCGCCGCCCGGCTCGCCGACTTCCTCGGGACGGCGGTCCAGGAGGCGGAGCGGATCAACTGCCACCACAACTACACCGCGCGCGAGCGGCACTTCGGCCGCGAGGTCTGGCTGTCCCGCAAGGGCGCCATCGCGGCCGACGCCGGACGTCCCGGGCTCGTCCCGGGGTCCATGGGCACCGCCAGCTACGTCGTGGCCGGCAAGGGCGACGTCATGTCGCTGAACTCCTCCCCGCACGGGGCGGGGCGCCAGCACAGCCGGTCGGCGGCCCGCCGGGCGTTCACCCACGAGCAGCTGCGGGAGGCCATGAAGGGCATCGAGTACCGGGACACCGACGCGTTCCTGGACGAGATCCCGGCCGCCTACAAGGACATCGACCGGGTCATGGCCGACGCGGCCGACCTGGTCGAGGTCCGGCACGTCCTGCGCCAGGTGGTGAACGTCAAGGGTGACTGACGGGTGGTCCCGGGGCCGGCCCCCGGGACCACCCGTCGACGGGCACGTCGTCCTCCCGGGCCCAGGCGTGCACGGCGCCGCCGTCGGCCCCGCTGCCGGCCCCGGTGCCGGCGTCCGTCGTGCCGGGGACTCGCGCGCCGGTGGTCCGGGTCGATCGGCGCCGGGACGTCAGCGCACGACCGTGCTCGAGGTACGGGCTCACGGCGCGCCGCAGGGCGGCCGCGTTCGTCGTCGACAGGTCGATCTCGTAGGAGACGCCGTCGAGGCCGAAGGCGACGGTCTCGACGGCCTGGCCGCCGTCCACGTCGTCGGTGAGCACCGTGTGCGAGCGCTGAGCCACGGCGCGATCCTGCCACGGCCGGCACCGGGCTCCGGGGCGGTGCTCGCGCGGCGGCTTGCACCGCCGTCGGTGACGCGTGACGGTGCTGCGGTGGGAGCTGAGACGACCGGGGCGTCGCACGAGCGGACCGAGCGCCGGGGTGAGGACCTCCAGCAGCTGCTGACGGCGTTCGCCACCCACCTGCGGGCCGAGCGCAACCGCTCCGAGCACACCGTCCGGGCCTACTGCGCCGACGTCCGCGACCTGCTGCGCACGGTCCTGCCGGGCGCCGAGGACGGGGTGCTCGACCTCGGGCTGCTCGGCCTGCCGGACCTGCGGGCGTGGCAGACGGGCGCTGCCGCGGGCCACCAGCGGTCCACGCTGGCCCGGCGGGCGGCCGCGGCGCGCACCTTCACGGCGTGGGCCCACCGCACGGGCCGGCTGGCGGCGCAGGACCCGGGACTGCGGTTGCAGGCCCCCAGGCGCTCACGGGACCTGCCCCGGGTCCTGGCCCAGAGCCAGGTCCAGGCCGCGCTGGAGCCGGCGGTCGCGGCCCGGGCGGACGCCCGCGCCGATCCGCAGGACCTGCGGGACGGCGCGCTGCTGGAGCTGCTCTACGCCACGGGCTGCCGCGTCGCGGAGGTCGTCGGCCTGGACGTCGGCGACCTCGACTTCGGGCACCGCCAGGTCCGGGTCCTGGGCAAGGGGAACCGCGAGCGCGTCGTGCCCTTCGGCGACCCCGCGGCCCGGGCGCTCCAGGCGTGGCTGCAGCGGGGACGGCCGGCGCTGGTCGGACCGGCGTCCGCCGAGGCGGTGTTCCTGGGGGTGCGGGGCGGCCGGATCGACCAGCGTCAGGTGCGCACCGTCGTCAACCGCGCGGTCGCCGCGGTCCCCGGTGCGCCGCACACGTCCCCGCACGGTCTGCGGCACGCGGCGGCGACCCACATGCTGGACGGTCGAGCTGACCTTCGTAGCGTACAGGAGTTGCTTGGTCACGCTACGCTGTCAACGACGCAGATCTACACACACGTCTCCGTGGAACGGTTGCGGAGTTCTCACCGTCAGGCCCACCCCCGGGCCTGACGGTCCGGGGGGAGGACCACGGTGGAACCAGGAGCGGCGCAGGAGCGGGCCACCACCGCGCGGACGGAGCCGGACTCCGGTCTGCGAGTGGTCGACGACGGGATGGAGCGCGGCATCGACGCCACCGGCACGGACCAGACGACCCCCTCGGCAGCGGTGGACACCGCCGGGACCGCCGAGGAGGTCCAGCCCGCGGGACGACCGCAGGCCAACGCACGCTTCACCAGCCGCAAGGGCAAGGGTCCGCTCACCCCCGAGCAGGAGGCGGCCGAGGCGGCCCTGCGCGCGATGTGGGAGGACTTCAAGGCCACCGCGGACCCCTACGTCCGCGAGAAGCTGATCATGCACTACTCCCCGCTGGTCAAGTACGTCGCCGGGCGCGTCGGCGTCGGGCTGCCGCCGAACATCGAGCAGGCCGACCTCGTCTCCTACGGCATCTTCGGCCTCATCGACGCCATCGAGAAGTTCGACATCGAGCGCGCCATCAAGTTCGAGACGTACGCGATCTCGCGCATCCGCGGCGCCATCATCGACGAGCTGCGCGCCATCGACTGGATCCCCCGCTCGGTCCGCAGCAAGGCCCGCGAGGTCGAACGGACCTACGCCACGCTCGAGGGCGAGCTGCACCGCACCCCGACCGAGGCCGAGGTCGCCGAGCGCATGGGCATCGCGCTGTCGGACCTGCACCACATCTTCAGCCAGGTCTCCTACGTCAACGTGGTCGCCCTCGACGAGCTGCTCAGCGTGTCGGGGGAGAAGGGCGACAAGCTCTCCCTCGTCGACACCCTCGAGGACACCAAGGCCGAGGACCCCGTCGCGGCGTTCGAGAGCGAGGAGACGAAGTTCCTGCTCTCGCGCGCCATCAACCAGCTGCCCGAGCGCGAGAAGATCGTCGTCACCCTCTACTACTACGAGGGCCTCACCCTGGCCGAGATCGGGCGCGTCCTCGGCGTCACCGAGTCGCGGATCTGCCAGATGCACACCAAGGCCGTCCTGCAGCTGCGCGGCAAGCTGTCCGACGCCAGCTGACCTCGCGACCGGGCTCACGGCCGTCCCAGCGGCAGCAGGACCGGGGGAGCGCCCCGCAGCCGGGCCAGCGGGTCCAGGTAGGTCTCGTCCCGACGCAGCCCCAGGTGCAGGCAGGACGCGGGGCAGTGCCGCGGCTGCGCGGCGAGGCTGCCGAGCACCGCTCCCGCCACCACCGTCTGCCCGGAGCGCACCGAGGCGTCGAGCGGTTCGTACGTCGTGCGCAGGCCGTCGACATGCGCCACGACGACCACGCCGCGACCGGCGACCGGCCCCGCGAAGGTGACCTCCCCCGCGGCGACCGCCACCACCGGCGCCCCCGGGGCGGCCGCCAGGTCCACCCCCCGGTGACCCGCGGCGTAGCGGCCCACGTCGTCGAAGGTGCGGACGACCCGGGGCGGGTCCACCGGCCACGTCCACGTCCGCGCGGTGGTCCCCCGTCCGGGGGCCGGCGCCGGCGCGTGCGGCGGTGCGTCCACCGGTGGGGGAACGGCCACGACGAGGGCGGCGGCCAGCCCCGCGACCGCGACGGACCCCAGAGCGGCGGTGACCCCTGTACCCAGCACGTCGCCAGCCTGCCCCGGCCCCGCGGTGGGGTCCGGTCCGTCGGGTGGCCGGTGTGGACGGCCGGGCCGCTCGGCCGCGTGTGGAGCCGGGGACGACCCGCGATGCCCGCCGTCCCCAGGCCGTGCACCGGACGGGGCGCCGGAGGGGGCGCGGGAGCGGGCGCGGGCGGGCGCTACCGCCGCGGTCGCCCGGCGCACCCCACGCACGTCGTGGTCCACGGCCTCGCGGCCAGGCGGCCGGGGGCGATCGGGCGCCCGCACCGCTCGCACAGCCCGAACCCCGGTTCCCCGAGGCGGTCCAGGGCGAGGTCCAGGGCGCTCAACCGCTCCCGCACCTGCTCCAGCACCGCGGCGACCTGGGCGCGTTCGAAGGCCGTCGTCGACCCCTCGGGGTCGTGCTCGTCGTCAGCGGTGCCCTCGGCGGCCGCCTCCAGGGCGCTCGCGAGCTCGCGCTCCAGCGCCGCGGCCCGGTCCAGGGCCTCGGTCCGCTCCACCTCCAGGGCGGTGCGCAGGTCGGCCGGTCCCGGCGGCCTCACCGGCGCAGGGCCTGCAACCGGTCGCAGGCCTCGAGCAGCACGGCGTCGGACTTGCAGAACGTGAACCGCACCAGGGCGGCGCTCGCCCCGGCGGCCGCTCCACCGGGTTCGCAGAACGCGCTCACCGGGACGCCGACGACCCCGGCCAGCTCCGGCAGCCGGCGGCACAGCTCCGTCCCGTCGTCGAACCCGAGCGGCGCCGGGTCGGCGACGACGAAGTACGTCCCGGCCGGGGTCCGCACCCCGAACCCGGCCGAGCGCAGGCCCTCGCTCAGCAGGTCCCGGCGACGCTGCAGGTCGCCGGCCTGCTCGGTGAAGAACGCCCCGGGCAGGTCCAGGGCCTTGGCGACGGCGGGCTGGAAGGGGGCGCCGTTGACGTAGGTGAGGAACTGCTTGACCGCCCGCACGGCCGCCACGAGCGGGGCGGGGCCGCTCACCCAGCCGACCTTCCAGCCGGTGACGGAGAACGTCTTGCCCGCCGAGGAGACCGTCAGCGTCCGCTCGGCCATGCCCGGCAGGGTGGCGATCGGACGGTGCCGGTGCCCGGTGAACACGAGGTGCTCGTAGACCTCGTCGGTGACGACGACGGCGTCGTGGCGGGCGGCGAGGCGGGCGACGAGGGTGAGCTCGTCGTCGGACAGCACCGTGCCCGTCGGGTTGTGCGGGGTGTTGAGCAGGACCAGCCGCGTCCGGTCGCTGAAGGCGGCCTCGAGGGCCGCGCGGTCGAGGGCGAAGCCGTCGGCGGTCGGCAGCAGCGGCACCGAGCGCTGCACCGCGCCGGCGAGGGCGATGAGCGCGGGGTAGGCGTCGTAGGCCGGTTCGAGCACGACGACCTCGTCGCCCGCCTCGCACAGCCCGAGCAGCGCCGCGGCGGTGGCCTCGCTGGCCCCGGCCGTGACGAGCACCTCGGTGTCCGGGTCGGGTCGCAGCCCGTACCAGCGCTCCTGGTGCCGGCTCACGGCCTCGCGCAGCTCCGGCACCCCCAGCCCGGGCGGGTACTGGTTGGCCCCCGAGCGCAGCGCCGCCACGGCGTCCTCGAGCAGCGAGCCCGGGCCGTCGGTGTCGGGGAAGCCCTGCCCGAGGTTGACGGCCCCGGTGCGCTGGGCCAGGGCCGACATCTCCGCGAAGACCGTGGGCCCGAACCGCCGCATGCGCCGCACGCCGGCCGGTCCGGGGGGTGCGGCGACGGGGGTGGACGCGCCGCGGTCGAGACCAGTGCTCACGCGTCGTAGACTACGAGGGCGTTCCGTGCGTCCCGTCCGCGCTACTGCGGACCGGTGACGTCCAGGGCGACATCGCGTTCCCGCTCTCCGCGCCGTGCGGAGGGGAGCACCCTCTCGGTCCACCGGGTCGTCCCGGTGGTCGGGTGCGCACGGGAGCCAGGCGCGGCAGGCCGACCGGCCCGCTGCGGGACAACCGATCGGCCCCACCAGGGGGCCGGCACGAGGAGGACCACCCATGGCCGTCGTGACGATGCGCCAGCTGCTCGAGTCCGGTGTGCACTTCGGGCACCAGACGCGCCGCTGGAACCCGAAGATGAAGCGCTTCCTGTTCACGGAGCGCAACGGCATCTACATCATCGACCTGCAGCAGTCGCTGTCCTTCATCGACCGCGCGTACGACTTCGTCAAGGAGACCGTCGCCCACGGCGGCAGCATCCTGTTCATCGGGACGAAGAAGCAGGCCCAGGAGTCCATCGCCGAGCAGGCCGCGCGCGTGGGCATGCCCTACGTGAACCAGCGCTGGCTCGGCGGGATGCTCACGAACTTCTCGACCGTCTCCAAGCGGATCGCCCGGATGCGCGAGCTCGAGGAGGTCGACTTCGACGACGTCGCCGCCTCCGGGCTGACGAAGAAGGAGCTGCTCGTCCTGCGTCGGGAGTACGACAAGCTGACGAAGACGCTCGGCGGCATCCGCGACATGACCAAGGTGCCCTCCGCGGTGTGGATCGTCGACACCAACAAGGAGCACCTCGCGGTCGACGAGGCCAAGAAGCTCAACATCCCGGTCGTGGCGATCCTGGACTCCAACTGCGACCCGGACGACGTCGACTACCGGATCCCCGGCAACGACGACGCCATCCGGTCCGTCACGCTGCTGACGCGGGTCATCGCCGACGCGGTCGCCGACGGCCTGCAGGTGCGTCACGGCGGCAAGTCCGAGACCGGTGCCGAGCCGCTGGCCGCGTGGGAGCAGGACCTGCTGGCCGGCAACGAGGGTGAGCAGACCGGCGGGTCGGAGTCGACCGCGACCGCCGAGGGCTCCACCGCCCCCGAGGTCGCCGAGGCCGCTGCGGCCGAGGGTCAGCCGGCCGAGGTCGCGGCCAGCGAGGGCGAGCCGGCCGAGGCCGCCGCGCAGGCCTGACCTCCGCCAGGTACGACACAGGACGCCTGTGGTGACGCCCCGGGCCCCCGGCCCGGGGCGTCGCCGCGTCCACCCCCCGACCAGAAGTTCACGGAACGACGAGAGGACAGACCGTGGCCGCGTACACCGCCGCTGACGTCAAGGCCCTGCGCGAGAAGACCGGCGCCGGCATGCTCGACTGCAAGAACGCGCTCGTGGAGACCGACGGCGACGTCGAGAAGGCCATCGAGCTGCTGCGCATCAAGGGCCAGAAGGGCGTCGCCAAGCGCGCCGACCGCGACGCGTCCAACGGCCTCGTGGCCGTGCACGTCGACGGTGGCCTCGGCGTCATGGTGCAGGTCAACTGCGAGACCGACTTCGTCGCCAAGTCCGAGGGCTTCGTGACCCTGGCCAACCAGGTCCTCGCCCAGGCCGTGGCCGTCGGCGCGACCGACTCCGCCGCGCTGCTGGCCTCCGACATGGACGGCAGGACCGTCCAGGTCGTCCTCGACGAGGCGAACGCGACGATGGGCGAGAAGATCCTCGTCCCCAACGTCGCGCGCATCGAGGGGACCCACGTCTCGGCCTACCTGCACCGCACCGCGACGGACCTGCCGCCGACCATCGGCGTCCTCGTCGCCCTCGACAAGGACGACGACGCCCTGGGCAAGGACGTCGCGATGCACACCGCCGCGATGAGCCCGACCTTCCTCACCCGCGACGAGGTCCCGGCCGAGAAGGTCGAGTCCGAGCGCCGCATCGCCGAGGAGACCGCGCGCGAGGAGAAGAAGCCCGAGGCCGCCCTGCCCAAGATCGTCGAGGGTCGCGTCAACAGCTTCTTCAAGGACAACGTGCTGCTCGAGCAGCCGTTCGCCAAGGACCAGAAGGTGACCATCTCCAAGCTGCTGGCCGACGCCGGCGCCCAGGTGACCGCCTTCGCCCGCTTCCGCGCGGGCGTCTGAGGCAGACCGCTCACGGGGTGGGGGGACCACGGGTCCCCCCACCCCGTCCGCACGTCCGGACCAGTCGCGGTTCACCGAGGGTGACCTCCAGCACCCGACTGGGGCAGACTGCCCGTGACCCCAGCCCAGACCCCAGCCCCGTCCCCAGCGCAACCACCCGAGGAGCCACCGCGTGAGCGAGCCGAGCCTGACCGTCGACCTCGAGGCCGGGACGGTGCACCCCCGCCCCGCCTACCAGCGGGTGCTGCTCAAGCTCTCCGGCGAGTTCTTCGGCAACGGCCGGGTCGGGGTCGACCCCGACGTCATCGCCCAGGTGGCCCGCGAGATCGCCGGTCCCGTCAAGCAGGGCGTCCAGGTCGCCATCGTCGTCGGGGGCGGCAACTTCTTCCGCGGCGCGGAGCTGTCCCAGCGGGGCATGGAACGCAGCCGCGCCGACTACATGGGCATGCTCGGCACCGTCATGAACGCCCTGGCGCTGCAGGACTTCCTGGAGCAGCAGGACGTCGCCACGCGCGTCCAGACGGCCATCACGATGGGCCAGGTCGCCGAGCCCTACATCCCGCGCCGCGCCATCCGGCACATGGAGAAGGGCCGCGTCGTCATCTTCGGCGCCGGCGCCGGCATGCCGTACTTCTCCACCGACACGGTCGCCGCGCAGCGGGCCCTGGAGGTCCGCGCCGACGCCGTGCTCATGGCCAAGAACGGTGTCGACGGCGTCTACACGGGCGACCCGCGCACCGACCCGACGGCCACCAAGATCGAGTCGATCAGCTACGCCGAGGCCCTGCGCAAGAACCTGCGCGTCGTCGACACCACGGCCTTCAGCCTGTGCATGGACAACCGCCTGCCGATGATCGTCTTCGGCATGGAGGGCCAGGGAGTGGCCCGCGCCCTGCGGGGTGAGAGGATCGGCACGCAGGTGATCGCAGACTGAGGCCCCCGGGCCCGTCCGCGGGCTGCGGCACTGCGGGGGCGCTGGACGCGCCGGGACGAAGGACGAAGGGACCACCGTGATCGACGACACCCTCCTCGAGGCCGAGGAGAAGATGGAAAAGGCGGTCGAGGTCGCCAAGGAGGACTTCGGGGCCATCCGCACCGGACGGGCCAACGCCGCGATGTTCCACAAGGTGGTGGTGGACTACTACGGCGCCCCGACCCCGCTGCAGCAGCTGGCGAGCTTCCAGATCCCCGAGGCGCGCTCGGTGCTCATCACGCCCTTCGACCGCGGCGCGATGAGCGAGATCGAGAAGGCGCTGCGCAACTCCGACCTCGGCGTGAACCCCGGCAACGACGGCAACGTCATCCGGATCGTGCTGCCGCAGCTGACCGAGGAGCGGCGCAGGGACTACATCAAGCTCGCCCGCTCCAAGGCCGAGGACGCCCGCGTCTCGCTGCGCAACGTCCGTCGCCGCGCCAAGGAGGAGCTGGACCGCATCGTCAAGGACGGCGAGGCCGGTGAGGACGAGGTCGGGCGGGCCGAGAAGGAGCTGGAGTCGGTGACGAAGAAGCACGTCGAGGCCGTCGACGAGCTGCTGAAGAACAAGGAAACCGAGCTGCTGGCCGTCTGAGCGTGCCGGTGACCAGCGAGACGACCTCCACCGCCCGTCCACCGCGGCGGGCGGGGCGCAACCTCCCGGCCGCCATCGGCATGGGGGTGGCGATGGGCGGGGTGCTGATCGCCAGCCTCTTCGTCCGCCGGGAGGCCTTCGGCGTCCTGGCCTGCGCCGCCGTCCTCTACGGGACGATCGAGATGGTCCGCGCCTTCCGGGCGCGGCACCTGCGGATCCCCGTCCTGCCGCCCGTGGTGGGCACCCTGGCGATGGTGCCCGGCGCCTACCTCGGCGGCGGCGAGACGCTCTTCGCGGCGTACGCGCTCACCGTCGCCGCGGTGGTCGTCTACCGCCTCGTCGACGACGGCGGCGACCACGGCTCACCCGTGCGGGTGCCGGCCGTGCGCGACGTCTCGGGCGGGATCTTCGTCGTCACCTACGGCCCGCTGCTGGCCGGGTTCGCGATGCTCATGCTCGCCGCGAGCGAGGGGGCCTGGCGCGTCCTCGTCTTCGTGCTCCTCGTCGTCGCCAGCGACGTGGGCGGGTACGCGGCGGGCGTCTTCTTCGGCCGGCACCCCATGGCGCCCTCGGTCAGCCCGAAGAAGTCGTGGGAGGGCTCGGCCGGGTCGCTCCTCGTCGGCATGGTCGCCGGGGCCGTCGCGCTGCCGCTGGCGCTGGGGGCCTCGTGGTGGCAGGGCGTCCTGCTGGGTGCCGTCACGGTCGTCGTGGCCATCGGCGGGGACCTGTCGGAGTCGATGCTCAAGCGCGACCTCGGCATCAAGGACATGGGGACGCTGCTGCCCGGTCACGGCGGCGTCATGGACCGGCTGGACTCGCTGCTGCCCGCCGCCCCCGTCGTGCACCTGCTGCTGGTCTGGTTCCTCGGCCCCTGAGCCGCCGTACCATGGGAGCGATGTCCACTCCCGCCCCCCTGTCCCCGGACCCCGCGACGACCCCGGCGGGAGGACCCGCCCGGCCCCCGCGCGAACCGCTCCCGCTGGCCCCGGCCGCCCCGGGCGAGCTCGTCATGAGGGCACCCCGCCGCGGCAAGCCGCCGCGCCACTTCGTCGACCTCGAACCGGCCGAGCGCGGTCCGGCGATGGTCGAGCTGGGGGAGAAGGCGTTCCGCGGCAAGCAGCTCGCCACGCAGTGGTTCGAGCGGCTCGAGGACGACCCGGCGCGGATGACCGACCTGCCGGCCGCCAGTCGCTCGCGCATCGCCGACGCGCTCCTGCCGCGGCTCCTGACGCCGATCCGCACGCTGACGGCCGACCGGGGGACCACCGTCAAGACGCTCTACCGCCTGCACGACGGCGCGCTCGTCGAGTCGGTCCTCATGCGCTACCAGAACCGCGACACCCTGTGCATCTCCAGCCAGGCCGGGTGCGGGATGAACTGCCCGTTCTGCGCCACCGGCCAGGCGGGGCTGACCCGCAACCTGTCGACGGCGGAGATCGTCGAGCAGGTCACGGCCGCCTCCCGCGCCCTGGCCCGCGGTGAGGTCCCCGGCGGCGAGGGCCGCGTGGGCAACGTCGTCTTCATGGGCATGGGGGAGGCGCTGGCCAACTACAAGTCCGCCGTCGCGGCCGTGCGCCGGCTCACCCAGCCCGCCCCCGACGGCCTCGGCATCTCCGCGCGCGGCCTCACGATGTCGACCGTGGGTCTGGTCCCGGCCATCGACAAGTTCGCCGCCGAGGGGATCGCCGCGACCCTGGCCCTGAGCCTGCACGCCCCCGACGACGAGCTGCGCGACGACCTCGTCCCGATCAACCGGCGGTGGAACGTCGCCCAGGCCCTGGACGCGGCCCGCCGCTACTTCGAGGCCACCGGCCGGCGCGTGAGCATCGAGTACGCGCTCATCCGCGACGTCAACGACCAGGCCTGGCGGGCCGACCGCCTCGGCAAGCTGCTCAACGCCCGCGGCCGCGGCTGGGTGCACGTCAACCCGATCCCGCTGAACCCGACCCCGGGCTCGAAGTGGACCGCGAGCGAGCCGGCCGTGGAGAAGGCGTTCGTCGCGGCGCTGGAGGCCCGCGGCATCCCCACCACCGTCCGCGACACCCGCGGCAGCGAGATCGACGGCGCCTGCGGTCAGCTCGCGGCCATCGGGCCCGAGCAGCCGACCGCGTGAGCACCGAGGCGTGAGCAGCGACACGGTGCCCCTCACCGAGCTCGTCCGGGAACGACCGGCCCGGGCGGGTGCGCTGCGCCGCGGCTACAAGGTGGCCGACGTCGACCTGTTCCTCGCCCACCTCGCCACCGCCCTCCCGGCGGGCCGGGTGGCCTCGGCGCAGGTGCGGGCGGTCGGGTTCGGCTCCCAGCTCGGCGGGTACGACGTCACCGACACCGACGACCTGCTCGCCGACGTCGAGGACGCCCTCGCGCGGCGGGAGCGCTCGCACGCGCTGGCCCAGGCCGACCAGCGGGCCTGGACCGACCGGCGCGCCGCCCTCGGCCAGGCCGTCACCGGCCGCCTGAAGGAGCGGCGCGGTGAGCGGTTCCCCCGCGGCCGCGGGGTGCGCCGCGGCTACCACCCCCGCGACGTGGACGACCTGTGCGCGCTGCTGGTCCGCCACTTCCGCGGTGAGCTCACCCTCACCGCCGACGACGTGCGGGACGCGCTGTTCCGGCCCCGGCGCGGGGGCCGCGGCTACCGCGAGGCGCCCGTGGACGCCTTCCTCGACCGGGTCGTCGAGCTCATGGTCGGCTACCGCTGACCCGCGCTCAGTCCCACGGCGGGACCGACCCCAGCACCCGCTCGACGGTGAACACCACGACGACCCGGGCGGGGTTCTCCCGCGGCGGGCGGTAGCGGCGGGCGTAGCGCTCCTCGGCCTCGCGCACCGACGCCGGGTCCGCCAGCACCCGTCCCGGACCCTCCAGCGACAACCAGCGCCGACCGTCGACCTGGGAGACGACGCAGCGCGACCCCCGGGCCGCGTGGACGGCCTTGCGCGAGGAGCCCGACGTGATGACCCGCACCTCGCCCGAGGCGGGGTCGAACGTGAACCCGACCGGGACGACGTGCGGGGAACCGTCGGCCCGCAGCGTCGTGAGCGTCGCCAGGTGGCGCTCGGCGAGGAACTCCAGGGCGGCGGCGGGCAGGTCGGCGGGGTCCAGGGCCACGGCGGGAGTCTGGCAGGGGACCGCTCACCCCGCGTGCGCGCGGGTCGCCGTCAGCGCGAGCCACACCTCCGCCCGGTCCGTCGGGTCCTCCAGCGAGACCCCCAGCAGCCGCTGCGCGCGCGCGATCCGCCGGCGCACCGTGTTGCGGTGCACCCCGAGCGCGTCGGCGGTCGGCTGCCGGGCGCCGTGGTGGGCCAGGAAGACCTCCACGGTCCGGCGCAGCGCCGCGTCGTCCAGGCCCGCGAGGCGCGCCGCGGCCCACGCGTCCAGCCCGGCCGGGTCCAGGCTCTCCGGCAGCGTGGAGCCGTCGGCGTGGACCACGGGACGCTGCGGGGTCGTCCGGGACCACGCGGCGTCGGCTGCCCGGGCACCGGCGCGCGCCAGCGGGACCGGCCGGGCGACCCCGGCCCGGCCCGCGTACCCGCGCAGCGCGGCGGCCACCGCGGCGGGGGAACCCAGCGCGTGGTGCTCCCCGCGCGCCAGGTCCGGGACCGCGGGCCCGCTCCAGCGCACGACGACGACCGGGTCGGGCAGCTCCAACCCGACGGCGCCGGCCAGCCGTCGGGCGAGGTCGCCGCGGCCCGACAGGACGAGGTCGACGGCGCAGGCCGTGACCTCGCCGGTGACGCGGTCGGCCTCGTGCGCCGGCCCCGGCGCCGTGCGGGCCGTCAGGAGGTCCAGCAGCGCCGCCGCCGTCCCCACGGTGCCCTGGACGGCGCGCGGGACGTCGGGCCCGCCCGCGACGAGCAGCCACCGCGCCCGCCCGCTGGCCCGCAGGGTGAGCGTGCCGGCCGCCGTGACCTCCGTCCACGCCGCGCGCGCCCCCTGGTCACGGACCCGCGCCAGCCCCTCCAGCGCCGCCGCGGGCGGGGCCTGCGCGCTCGTCGCGGTCAGGACCGTGCCCGCCGCGTCGAGCAGCCACGCCGCCCCGTGCACCGCCCGCGCCGTGCGCCGCAGCACCGCGCGCGCCCCGTCCGGGCCCGCCGCGGCCGCCGCGAGGTCCCGCCCGGTGCGCGCGGCCGTCGCCTCCGCCTCGTTCTCACCGCGCCGCAGCAGGTCCGCCAGGCGCCGCGAGACCGCGATGAAGGGGGTGGGGACGGGGACCTCGACCAGGGCGAGCCCGGCGGTCGAGGCCGCCGTGACGAGAGCGCGCGGCACGCTCCGGTGCGACAGGCCGACGCCGAACCCGACCCCCGCGGCGCCGGCGGCGACCAGCCGCCCCACCCAGGCCGCCCAGCCGTCCCGGGGCACGCGCAACCCGGTGGTCAGCAGCAGCTCCCCGCCCTCCAGGAACGGGGTCGGGTCGTCCAGCTCGCTCGTGGCGACCCAGCGCACCGGGACGCTCGGGTCGCCGCCGACGAGGCGCAGGTCCAAGGAGGCCGTCGAGAGGAGGTCCGCGAGCAGCACCACGCCCCCAGGGTGCCGCACCGGGTGTCGGATCCGCACCGCTGCGGGGCGTCAGGAGGTGCGAACCGGGCACTGACGGCGGGCGGCCGGGCGCCTACCGTCGTGCCATGACGACGCTCACCCCGGGGCACGGCCCGCAGCGGACGACCGGCTCGACCCCCACGCACGGTGGCCCCGCGCTGCCGCAGGAGATCCGCCTCGTCACCGAGGTCCCCGGCCCGCGCTCGCGGGAGCTGGCCGCCCGCCGCACCGCGGCCGTCTCGGCGGCCGTCGGCTCCTCGATGCCGTTCTTCGCCCACGCCGCCGGCGGTGGGGTCGTCGTCGACGTCGACGGGAACTCCTACGCCGACCTCGGCTCGGGCATCGCCGTGACCACGGTGGGCAACTCCGCCCCGGCCGTCGTGCAGGCCGTCACCGAGCAGGCCGCCCGCTTCACCCACACCTGCTTCATGATCACCCCGTACGACTCCTACGTGGAGCTCGCCGAGCGCCTCGCCGAGCTGACCCCCGGCGACTTCGCCAAGAAGAGCGCCTTCTTCACCTCCGGGGCCGAGGCCGTCGAGAACGCCGTGAAGATCGCCCGCGCCCACACCGGCCGTCAGGCCGTCGTCGTCTTCGACCACGCCTACCACGGCCGCACCAACCTCACGATGGCCATGACGGCCAAGAACATGCCCTACAAGAACGGGTTCGGGCCGTTCGCGCCCGAGGTCTACCGCGCACCGCTGAGCTACCCGTTCCGCGACGGCCTCGACGGCCCGACCGCCGCCGCGCGGGCCATCGCCGTCATGGACAAGCAGGTCGGCGCCGCCAACCTCGCCGCGATCGTCGTCGAGCCCGTCCAGGGCGAGGGCGGGTTCATCGTGCCGGCGCCGGGGTTCCTGCCGGCCATCGCGGCCTGGGCCCGCGAGAACGGCGTCGTGTTCGTCGCCGACGAGGTGCAGACCGGACTCGCCCGCACCGGCGCCTGGTTCGCCAGCGCGCTCGAGGGCGTCGAACCCGACCTCGTCACCATCGCCAAGGGCGTCGCCGGCGGCCTGCCCCTGTCGGCCGTCACGGGCCGCGCCGAGGTCCTCGACGCCCCCGTCACCGGCGGTCTCGGCGGCACCTACGGCGGTAACCCGCTGGCCACGGCCGCGGCGCTCGCCGTCCTGCGGACCGTCGAGGAGGACGGCCTCCTCGCGCGCGCCCGGCAGATCGAGGAACTGCTGTTCCGCCGGCTGCGCGCCCTCGCCGACCGCGACCCGCGCGTGGGCGACGTCCGCGGCCGCGGCGCCATGGTCGCCGTCGAGCTCGTGGCGCCCGGCACCACCGAACCCGACGCCGCCCTGGCCAAGAAGGTCGCGACCGAGGCCGCCCGCCGCGGCGTCGTCGTCCTGACCTGCGGCACCGACGGCAACGTCCTGCGGTTCCTGCCGCCGCTGAGCATCGACGACGCCCTGCTGGAGCAGGCGTTCGACGTGCTGGACGGCGTCTTCGCCTCCGCCTGAACCACCCCGGACGGACCCCACGAGAGGATCGCCACCATGACGAGCACCACCACGACCAGCACCGGCTCCAGGGAGCGCGAACTCCTCGCGGAGGTCCCCACCGACCTGTTCATCGGCGGCACCTGGCGCCAGGCCGCCGGCGGCGCGCGCATCCCCGTCGAGGACCCGGCCACCGGCCGCACCCTCGTCGAGATCGCCGACGCGACGGTGCAGGACGGCGCCGCCGCCCTGGACGCCGCCGTGGCCGCGCAGGCGGGGTGGGCCCGCACGCCCACCCGTGAACGCGCGGAGGTCCTGCGCCGCGCGTTCGACCTCGTCGCCGCCCGCGCCGACGACTTCGCCCTCCTCATGACCCTGGAGATGGGCAAACCGCTGGCCGAGGCGCGCGGCGAGGTGGCGTACGGCAACGAGTTCTTCCGCTGGTTCTCCGAGGAGGCCCCGCGGATCGCCGGCCGGTACGCGCAGAACCCCGTCGGCGGTTCCCGGCTGCTGACGATGAAGCAGCCCGTCGGCCCCGTGCTGGCGATCCTGCCGTGGAACTTCCCGCTCGCCATGGGCACCCGGAAGATCGCCCCGGCGCTCGCCGCGGGGTGCACCATCGTCGTGAAACCGGCCACCCAGACCCCGCTCACGACGCTGCTGCTGGCGCAGGTCCTCGCCGAGGCGGGGGTTCCCGACGGCGTCGTCAACGTCGTCACGACGTCCGCCACGGGCGAGGTCACGGCCCCGCTCATCGCCGACCCGCGGCTGCGCAAGCTGACGTTCACCGGCTCCACCCCCGTGGGGAAGAAGCTCGTGGAGCAGTCCGCCGAACGGCTGCTGCGCGTCTCGATGGAGCTCGGCGGGAACGCCCCGTTCCTCGTCTTCGACGACGCCGACCTGGACGCGGCGGTCGACGGCGCGATGGCCGCCAAGATGCGCAACCAGGGCGAGGCGTGCACGGCGGCCAACCGGTTCTACGTCCAGCGCGGGGTGGCCGAGGAGTTCTCCCGCCGCCTGGCCGAGCGGATGGGCTCCCTCGTCGTGGGTCGCGGGACCGAGGACGGCGCGCAGGTCGGGCCGCTCATCGACGCCCGGGCCCGCGAGGACGTCGCGGCCCGCGTCACCGAGGCCGTCGAGGCCGGCGCCCGCGTGCTCACCGGCGGCGGACCCGTCGGCGACGCCGGCTACTTCTACGCCCCGACCGTCGTCGTCGACGTCCCCGCCGGCGCGCGGCTGCTCACCGAGGAGACGTTCGGGCCCGTCGCGCCCGTCGTCGTCTTCGACACCGAGCAGGAGGGCCTGGCCCTGGCCAACGACACCGAGTACGGCCTCGTCGCCTACGCGTTCACCCGGGGCCTGGACCGCGGGATGCGCGTCGCCGAGGCGCTGGAGTCGGGCATGGTCGGCCTCAACGCCGGGGTCGTCTCCAACGCCGCCGCCCCCTTCGGCGGGGTGAAGGCGAGCGGGTTCGGCCGCGAGGGCGGCCTGGAGGGCATCGAGGAGTACCTCGAGACGAAGTACGTGAACTTCCCGCTCTGACCCGACGCGCGAGGAGGGCCCCCGCCGACGCGGTGGGGGCCCTCCTCGCGCGCGGGCGGCGGGTCAGGCGCCGGCCGCCTGGGCGTACACGTCACGGACGACGCCGCCGAACCGCGGCCCGTACAGGACCGAGGTGTTGTCGTCGTAGCTGAAGCTGACGACGGACGTCACCGTGCCGGTGCCCGTGGCCGGGTCGACGTCGTGCAGCCAGGGGCCACCGCTGGACCCGCCGCCGAGGTCGCACAGGACCGCCACGTCGCTCGTGGCGCCCGGGCCGTTGTCGGTGAACTGGGCGCCGGTGCAGTACTGCAGCGTGAACCCGTCGGCGGTCCGGCTGCGGCCGGGGTAGCCGAGCACGGTCGTGCGCGCCAGCGGGGCGTCGAACGCGATCGCGTTGGCGCCCACCACGTCCTTCAGCGACTTCCCGTCCCGGGGTGCGACCACGGCGAACCCCACGTCGAAGCTCAGCGCCGCCGAGGACTGCTGGTCACCCGTGCGCCACTGCGGCGTCGTGAACGTCCGGCCCACCGCGAACCGGCCCTGCGGCTCGCTCGTGCCCGTCAGGCCCGGGACGAAGACGAGGTTCTGGGAGTCCAGCCCGTTCTCGGTCACGCAGTGGCCCGCGGTGACGATGACGTCGCCGCGGGGGGAGTCGACGCTGCTCGCGGTGCACTCGTACTTGCCCGCCCCCTGGGTGAAGTACAGGCGGCCCACGGTCGGCACCGCGTCCCCGGTCCAGGCCCGGGCGGTGCTCACGGCACCGCCCGTGACGACCCCGGAGGTCGCGCGCCGCGCCCGCGGCAGCCCGGGGGCGTCCCCCGTGCCCGACGTCGTCGACCGGGGCTGCGCGCCGGCCCCCGGGGAGGGGGCCGGGGGGACCCCGATCGCCGCGGCCGCGCCGGGGGCACCGGCGCCGCGGCCGGTGACCACGCGGTCCACGGGCGTGGCCTCCGCCAGCCGCTCCGCGGTCCAGAAGTCCAGGGCGGCCCGCTGGTCGGACGCGTCGAGGGTCGTGAGCAGGGACACCCCTGCCCCGCCCGGCCCGGGGGCGGCGGCCGCCGTCGTCGCGGCGTACGTCGCCGCGCCGCTGAGCGTGACGACGGCGGCCGAGGACGCGGCGATGAGCCTCCGCGTGAGGTGCGTGCGCATGACGGGGTCCCTCCCGAGTGGTCGTGCTACCGGGGTCATCCTTGCCGATCCCGTGCAGATCTGCTGCAACCGTCCCGTCACGGCACGTGGCGGGCCGCGGGTGCAGGCCATGATGGGGTCGTGAGCCCCCACCGTCCTCCCCGTCACGCCGCCGACCCGACCGAGCGCACCGGCGGGGGTGTCCGCGAGGTGGTCCTGCTCGGGAGCACGGGCTCGATCGGCACCCAGGCGCTGGACGTCGTGCGCGCGGCGGACCGGGCCGGCGGGACCGGCCCCACCTTCCGCGTCGTGGCCCTGGCCGCCGGTGGCGCCGACGTCGGCGCCCTGGCGCGGCAGGCCCTCGACCACGCCGTCGCGCTCGTCGGCGTCGCCCGCGAGGAGGCCCGCGGCCCGCTCGAGGAGGCGCTGCGCGCGCAGGCGGGCGGGCGGGCGCTGCCCCGGGTCGTCGCCGGGCCCGAGGCCGCCACGGAGGTCGCGGCGCACCCCTGCGACGTCGTCCTCAACGGCATGACGGGTTCGGTGGGGCTGCGGCCGACGCTGGCCGCCCTCGCCACGGGCCGCACCCTGGCCCTGGCCAACAAGGAGTCCCTCGTCGCCGGTGGCCCCCTGGTGACGCGCGCGGCGGCCCCCGGCCAGGTCGTCCCCGTCGACTCCGAGCACTCCGCCCTGGCGCAGTGCCTCCGCGGGGGCGCCGCCGACGAGGTCGCCCGGCTCGTCCTGACCGCCAGCGGGGGGCCGTTCCGCGGTCGCACGCGCGCCGAGCTCGCCGACGTCACCCCCGAGCAGGCCCTGGCCCACCCGACCTGGTCGATGGGACCGGTCGTGACGACGAACTCCGCCACGCTCGTCAACAAGGGGCTGGAGGTCATCGAGGCCTCCCTGCTGTTCGGCCTCGGCTACGACCGCATCGACGTCGTCGTCCACCCGCAGTCGGTCGTGCACTCGATGGTCGAGTTCACCGACGGGTCCACGCTGGCCCAGTGCTCGCCGCCGGACATGCGCCTGCCTATCGCGCTCGGGCTGTCCTGGCCCGACCGCGTGGCCGGGGCCGCGGCGGCCGTCGACTGGACCCGGGCGGCGAGCTGGACCTTCGAAGCCGTCGACGCCCGCGCCTTCCCCGCCCTGGACCTGGCCCGCGAGGCGGGCCGGCGCGGCTCGACGGTCCCGGCCGTGTTCAACGCGGCGAACGAGGAGTGCGTCGCCGCCTTCCACGCCGGGGCGCTGCCGTTCCTCGGCATCGTCGACACGCTCGCCCGCGTCGTCGCCGAGCACGACCCGGCCGGTGAGCCGCGTGACGTCGAGGACGTCCTGGCCGCCGAGGACTGGGCCCGCACCCGGGCCCGCGAGCTCACGGGCACGACCGGGGCGGTCCGGTGAGCGAGGTCCTGCTCTGGGTCGCCGGCGTCCTCGTGGCGGTCGTCGGGGTGGCCCTGTCCATCGCCCTGCACGAGGTCGGGCACCTGCTGCCCGCCAAGACCTTCGGCATCAAGGTCACGCAGTACATGGTCGGCTTCGGCCCGACCCTGTTCTCCCGCCGGCGCGGGGAGACCGAGTACGGCGTCAAGGCCATCCCCCTGGGGGGCTACATCCGGATGATCGGGATGTTCCCGCCCGGACCGGACGGCCGGCTCAGGGCGTCGTCCACCGGGCGGTGGGCGCTCATGGCCGAGGAGGCCCGGCAGGCCAGCTTCGTCGAGGTCGGGCCGGGGGAGGAGCACCGCACCTTCTGCCGCAAACCCGTCTGGCAGCGCGTCGTCGTGATGTTCGGCGGCCCGTTCGTCAACCTCGTCCTCGCGCTCGTGCTGACGGCGATCGCCGCCAGCGCGATCGGTCAGCCCGGTCCCGTCCCGCGGCTGTCGGCCGTCTCGCAGTGCGTCCTGCCCGCCGGCAGCACGGCCACGACGTGCGCGCCGGGCGACCCGGTCGCACCGGGCGCGGCCGCCGGGCTGCGGCCGGGGGACGAGGTCGTGGAGTTCGACGGCCGGCCGGTCCAGGGCTGGAACCAGCTCACGGCGGCCATCCGCGACCACGGCGGGCAGCCCGTCGACCTCGTCGTCGTGCGCGACGGGCAGCGGGTGCCGCTCACGGTCACCCCCGTCTCGACCCGCCGCGAGGCCGTCGACGACGCCGGCCGCCCCACGGGAGGCACCGAGGAGGTCGGCTTCCTCGGGGTCTCCCCGTCCACCGCGGTCGTGCGCATCGGCCTCGAGGAGGTCCCCGGCGTCGTCGGTCAGCAGATCGAGAGCGTCGCGGGCATCGTCGTCCGGTTGCCGCAGCGGCTCTACGACGTGGCCCAGGCGGCGTTCGGCACCGCTCCCCGCGACCCGAACGGGCCGATCGGCGTCGTGGGCATCGGGCGGCTGGCGGGGGAGATCAACGCGCTGCCCGCGGTCATCCCCGGCGACGAGCTCGCCGAGCGCACCTCCCGCCTCGTCTCGCTGCTGGCCGGCCTCAACGTCGCCCTGTTCGTCTTCAACCTCATCCCGCTGCTCCCGTTCGACGGGGGCCACATCGCCGGGGCGCTGTGGGAGGTCGTCAAGAAGGGGGTCTACCGGCTGCGGCGGCGCCCCGACCCCGGGCCGGTGGACGTGGCCAAGGCCATGCCCGTCGCCTACGGGGTCTCGATCCTGCTCGTGGGGATGAGCGTGCTGCTGCTGTACGCCGACATCGTGCGGCCGGTGACGCTGAACCAGTGAGGGTCCGGTGAGGCTCCACGGGTGGCGGACGGGCTGGCTTCGTCCGTGTCGGAGCCGGGGTTGATACTGCTGTGCGTGAGCGTCAGCCTCGGTCTCCCCGCCCTCCCCCCGCCCGTCCTGGCCCCCCGGCGCAAGACCCGGCAGATCCAGGTCGGCAAGGTGGGCGTCGGCAGCGACTCGCCGGTGTCGGTGCAGTCGATGACCACCACGCCGACGACGAACATCAACGCCACCCTGCAGCAGATCGCCGAGCTGACCGCCTCCGGCTGCGACATCGTCCGCGTGGCCTGCCCGACGAACGACGACGCCGAGGCGCTGCCGATCATCGCGAAGAAGTCGCAGATCCCGGTCATCGCCGACATCCACTTCCAGCCGAAGTACGTCTTCGCGGCCATCGAGGCCGGGTGCGGCGCGGTGCGCGTGAACCCCGGCAACATCCGCAAGTTCGACGACCAGGTCAAGGACATCGCCCAGGCGGCCAAGGACGCGGGCGTCTCGATCCGCATCGGCGTCAACGCCGGCTCCCTCGACCCGCGCCTGCTGGAGAAGCACGGCAAGGCCACGCCGGAGGCGCTCGTGGAGTCCGCGGTCTGGGAGGCCTCGCTGTTCGAGGAGCACGACTTCCACGACTTCAAGATCTCGGTCAAGCACAACGACCCCGTGGTCATGGTCCGCGCCTACGAGCTGCTGGCCGAGCGCGGCGACTGGCCGCTGCACCTCGGCGTCACCGAGGCCGGTCCGGCGTTCCAGGGGACGATCAAGTCGGCGACCGCGTTCGGGGCGCTGCTGAGCAGGGGCATCGGGGACACCATCCGCGTGTCCCTGTCCGCGCCGCCGGCCGAGGAGGTCAAGGTCGGCATCCAGATCCTGCAGTCGCTGAACCTGCGCCCGCGCAAGCTCGAGATCGTGTCCTGCCCGTCCTGCGGACGGGCCCAGGTCGACGTCTACTCCCTGGCCGACGCCGTCACCGAGGGCCTGGAGGGGCTGACCGTCCCGCTGCGCGTGGCCGTCATGGGCTGCGTCGTCAACGGCCCGGGGGAGGCCCGTGAGGCCGACCTCGGCGTGGCCAGCGGCAACGGCAAGGGCCAGATCTTCGTCAAGGGCGAGGTCATCAAGACCGTGCCCGAGCACGCGATCGTCGAGACGCTCATCGAGGAGGCCAACCGCCTCGCCGCCGAGATGGGCGAGCCCGTCGACGGCTCCACGACAGCCCCGACCGTCACGGTCGGCTGAACGGACCTGACGGGGTGTCCACCTCGACCGGGCGCCCGGCAGCGGGCAGGATGCGGGAGTGGTGCTGACGAACTCGGCCGCGCGCGGCTCGGCCGCCTCCGGGACCCTGCGGGTGCTGGGCGGTGCCGACGCGCCCGCCCTGCTGCGGTTGTGCGAGCGCGACCCCGTCGCGAACCTCTTCGTCTCCGCCCGCCTCCTCGGTCTGCTCGCCCGGCCCGGCACCGACCTCGGCGGTCAGGTGTGGGGCTGGTTCGAGGACGGCGTCCTCGTCTCGGCGTGCTGGGCCGGGGCGAACCTCGTCCCCGTCGAGGCGACGCCCGCGGCCCTGGACGCCTTCGCCGCCACGGCCCGCGCCGAGGGGCGCCGCTGCTCCTCCCTCGTCGGCCCGGCCGAGCAGGTGCTCGCGCTGTGGCGCCGGCTCGAGCCGTACTGGCGCGGCGCGCGCGACGTGCGGGCCCACCAGCCGCTCATGGTGTGCGACACCGCGCCGTCCGTGCGCCCGGACCCGTCGGTGCGACGTGCGACGCTGCGCGAGCTCGACCTCGTCGTCCCCGCCTGCGTCGCGATGTTCACCGAGGAGATCGGCTACGCGCCCGCCCCGCCCGACGGCGGTGGCGCATACCGCGCGCGCATCGCCGAGCTCGTCTCCACGGGGCGCTCGTTCGTGCGCATCGACGCCGGGCGGTCCGGTCCCGAGGTCGTCTTCAAGGCCGAGCTCGGCGCCGTCTCCCCGAAGGTCGTGCAGGTGCAGGGCGTGTGGGTGCCGCCGCACCGCCGCGGCGAGGGGCTGTCCGAACCGGCGATGGCCGCCGTCGTCGAGGCCGCCCGCGCCGACGGGGTGCAGCAGGTCTCCCTGTACGTCAACGACTACAACGCCCGCGCCCTCGCCGCCTACCGCCGCGTCGGGTTCCGCGAGGTCGGGTCGTTCGCGACCGTCCTGTTCTGAGGAACGCGGTCCTCACGAGCCTCCAGCGGGTCCGGTGACGCCGTGGATCGCCCGGTTGCGCCGCCGGTGCGGCGCAAGTGTGGACCCGACGCCCATCGCTGGAACCGTCGGTGTGCTCGATCCGTCCGTCCAGGGCCGGCAGAACCGCCGCCTGGACCCGGCGACCCGCCTCTCCCGTCCCGCCCGTGACCTGCTCGAGGACGACGGGGCGAGCGTGGTCCGGAGGACCGTGGAGGAGCAGGCAGTCCAGATCGGCGGGACCTGCAGGGACCTCGGCGCCTGCCGTCGCGGTGGAGGGGCGGGCCGGGAAGTGCGGCGAGGGCGGCCGGGTCGCGCCGGTAGCCTGTCGGGCGTGCTGATGCGGATGTCGACGCTGTTCCTGCGGACCCTGCGGGAGGACCCGGTCGAGGCCGAGGTCGCCAGCCACAAGCTCCTCGTGCGGGCCGGGTACGTCCGCCGCGCCGCCCCCGGGATCTACACCTGGCTGCCGCTGGGGCTGAAGGTGCTGCGCAAGGTCGAGGGGATCGTCCGCGAGGAGATGGACGCGGCCGGTGCGCAGGAGGTCCACTTCCCGGCGCTGCTGCCCCGCGAGCCGTACGAGGCGACGAACCGCTGGAGCGACTACGGCGACGGCATATTCAAGCTCACGGACCGCAAGGGCGCCGACTACCTCCTCGCCCCCACGCACGAGGAGATGTTCACGCTGCTGGTCAAGGACCTGTACTCCTCGTACAAGGACCTGCCGCTGTCGATCTACCAGATCCAGACGAAGTACCGCGACGAGGCGCGTCCGCGGGCGGGCATCCTGCGCGGGCGCGAGTTCACGATGAAGGACTCCTACAGCTTCGACGTCGACGACGCGGGCCTGGAGAAGTCCTACGACCTGCACCGCGAGGCGTACGTCAAGATCTTCCGCCGTCTCGGCCTGGACTTCGTCGTCGTCTCGGCGGTGTCGGGGGCCATGGGCGGCTCGCGCAGCGAGGAGTTCCTGCACCCCACCGCGATCGGGGAGGACACCTTCGTCCGCTCGCCCGGCGGGTACGCCGCGAACGTGGAGGCCGTCACGACGCTCGCGCCCGCGGCCGTCCCGTTCGACGGGCTGCCCGCCGCTCACGTGGAGGACACCCCCGACACCCCGACCATCGAGACGCTCGTCGCGGTCAGCAACGAGAAGCACCCCCGCGCCGACCGGCCCTGGACGGCCGCGGACACGCTGAAGAACGTCATCGTCGTCCTCAAGCACCCCGACGGGACGCGCGAGCCGCTCGCCGTCGGCGTGCCCGGCGACCGCGAGGTCGACCTCAAGCGCCTCGAGGCCGCGGTCTCGCCCGCCGAGGTCCAGCCGTTCGAGGCCGCGGAGTTCGCCGGGCACCCCTCGCTCGTCAAGGGCTACATCGGGCCCGGTGTGCTGGGCTCGGAGAACGCCTCGGGCATCCGCTACCTCGTCGACCCGCGCGTCGCGGGCGGCACGGCGTGGGTCACCGGCGCCGACGCCCCCGGCCAGCACGTCTACGACCTCGTCGCCGGCCGCGACTTCACCCCCGACGGCCTCGTCGAGGCCGCCGAGGTCAAGGCCGGTGACGAGGCCCCCGACGGGTCCGGTCCGCTGGAGCTGGCGCGCGGCATCGAGATCGCGCACATCTTCGCCCTCGGCCGCCGCTTCGCGCAGGCCCTGGACCTCAAGGTGCTCGACGAGTTCGGCAAGCAGGTCGTGGTGACGATGGGTTCCTACGGCATCGGCGTCACGCGCGCCATGGCGTGCGTCGCCGAGGGCAACCACGACGACAAGGGCCTCGTCTGGCCCCGCGCGCTCGCCCCCGCCGACGTGCACGTCGTCGCCACGGGCAAGGACGCGGCGGTCTTCGAGACGGCCGAGCGGATCGCGTCCGAGCTCGACGCGCAGGGGATCGAGGTCCTCTACGACGACCGCCCCAAGGTCTCGCCCGGGGTGAAGTTCAAGGACGCCGAGCTCATCGGGGTGCCGACGATCCTCGTCGTCGGCAAGGGCCTGGCCGAGGGCACGGTCGAGCTGAAGGACCGCCGCAGCGGCGAGTCCGAGCAGGTGCCCGTCGCCGACGCGGTCAGCCGCGTCGCCGCCGTCGTCCGCGGCTGAGCAGGCGCGCCGCCACGGTGGTCCCCGCGACCACCGCGGCGGCCACCCCCGCGCTCACGGCGACGGTCGTCGAGGTGTTCTGCTCGGCCCCGCCGCGAGCCGCGGCCACCCAGCCCAGGCCCCAGGCCAGGCCCGCACCGAAGGCGAGGCGGCCGCGGCTGCGGACGGCGGTGAACACCCCGACCCCGGCGGCGACCCCGAGGACGGCGACGGCCCAGCCGGTCTCCCCGCCGGTCAGACCGCTGCTGCGCAGGGCGGCGGCCGCGTTGGCGACCGTCGCGATCGACACCCACCCCAGGTACAGGCCGATCGTCCCGTCGACGAGGACGCCCTCGACGCGGGTGCGGGGCCGGTCGGCCAGCAGCGCACCGAACGTCTTGACGAGCACGAGCAGCAGCACCGCGATGACGACGACGGACGACCACACCGACCCCAGCTGCACGGTGCCGATCCAGACGGCGTTGAGGACCAGCGACGCCGCCGTCCACCAACCCGTGGCCCGCTGGCGCGGGTCCTCGCGCCGGGCCGGCAAGGCCTGCCAGACCGCCAGCCCGGCCAGGCCCGTGTAGACGACCGACCAGATCGCGAACGCCGGACCGGCGGGGGCCACGAACGTGGCGTCCGCGCTCAGCGCGCCCCCGGCGGCCGAGGCGACGGGGGTGCCGCCGAAGGCGCCGGAACCGGCGGCCGCTCCGACGATGCCGAGGACGGCGCTGGCCACGACGACACCCTGGCGGACGGTGTCGGACGGGCCGTGGCCGGTGCGGGTGCCGTCGAGCCGGTCGAGGGGCGCGTCGCTGCTCACGCCCCATGCTCTCGCCCCCGCCCGCGCGCTGCACGTGGGCGCCGTCCGCCGACCTCGCCACGCCCGCCGCGTGACCGTGCGACCCGCACAGCGGAGGGTCGACCCCCGGGCGATCCGCCCCGTGACCGTCCACGGCACCACCCCTAGCGTCCTCACGAACCCCTCCACGACCCTCCGGACCCCGGGAGCCCCCGTGTCAGGTGCAGCAGGACACACCGCCGACGACCACGCGCTCGGTCGCGTCCCCCAGAGCGCGCGCTACAGCTGGTGGTCCGTCGCGGTCCAACGGTTCGGCCAGGTCTCGGCCCTCAGCCAGTTCCTCCTCGGCGCCACGCTCGGGTTCGGGATGAGCTTCTGGACGGCGTTCTGGGCGTTCACGTTCGGGGCCGTCATCCTCGAGGTCGTCGCGATCTTCGTCGGCATCATCGGCTCCCGCGAGGGCATGTCCACCTCGATGGTCGCGCGCTGGCTCGGGTTCGGCCGCGGCGGGTCGGCGCTCATCGGCCTCGCGATCGGCATCAGCCTCATCGGCTGGTTCGGCATCCAGTCCGCGGTCTCGGCGCAGGGTCTGGCCAGCACCCTCGGCGGCCTGCCCGTCTGGGGCTGGTCCATCCTCTTCGGCCTCGTCGTGACGGCGATCTGCATCTTCGGGTTCGGGTCCATGGCCTGGACGGCGTACGTCACCGTGCCGGCGTTCCTCGTCCTCGTCGGCTGGGCGATCGTCAGCGAGCTGGCCACGAACGACGTCGGTGCGCTCATGTCCACCCCGCCGCCGGGCGAACCCATCAGCCTGGCCACCGGGACGACCCTCGTCGCCGGCGGGTTCATCGTCGGGGCCGTCATCACCCCGGACATGACCCGGTTCAACAAGTCCAGCGCCGACGTCGTCAAGCAGACCGTCGTGGGCTTCACGCTGGGCGAGTACGTCATCGGGATGTCCGGTGTCCTGCTCGCGCACGCCATCGGCTCCCCGGACATCACCACCATCCTGACCTCCTCCGTCGGTTGGGTGGCGGTCCTCGTCGTCCTCCTGGGCACCGTGAAGATCAACGACTGGAACCTCTACTCCTCCGGCCTCGGGGTCGTGAACTTCATCGGCACCGTCACCGGTCGCCGCGTCAACCGGGCCGTCACGACCGCCGTCATCGGCGTCGTCGGGAGCCTGCTCGCCGCGGCCGGGATCCTCGGCCAGCTCACCGGGTTCCTCATCGTCCTCGGTGTCGTCTTCCCGCCCATCGCGGGGATCATGGTCGCGGAGTACTTCGTCGTGAAGAAGTGGCGCGGGGTCCTGGAGAGCTCGCGCGCCGACGGTGACGCCGTCCCCGAGACCTCCCCGACGTGGGTGCCCGCGACGATCGTCGTGTGGGCCGTGGCGTCGCTGTTCGGGTACTTCGTCCACGTCGGGCTGGGGTCGGTGAACTCCCTCGTCATCTCCTTCGTCCTGTACGTCGTCGCCGGCCGCACGGGCCTGCTGCGCGAGGTGGGGACGAGCCGCACCACCGACGGCGAGGTCGCCGAACCCGCCACCGCGACCGCCTGACCGGACACCCCGCAGCACCCGAGAGGAACCCCCATGCGCATCGGCATCGACGTCGGCGGCACCAACACGGACGCGGTCCTGCTCGACGACGACGGCTCGGTCCTGGCCGCCGTCAAGTGCTCCACGAGCGCCGACGTCTCCGGCGGGATCGTCGCGGCCCTGTCCGGCCTGCAGCACCGGCGGGCGTTCGACCCGGCCGGGGTGCGGGCGGTGATGATCGGCACGACGCACTTCGTCAACGCCCTCGTCGAGGCCCGGCGGCTGGCCCCGACCGCCGCTCTGCGGCTGGGGTTGCCGGCCACGGCCTCCCTGCCACCGATGGTCGACTGGCCCGAGCGGCTCGTGCAGGCCGTCTCCGGCCGCGCCTACCTGGCCCACGGCGGGCACGAGTTCGACGGCCGGACGATCTCCGAGCTCGACGAGGACGAGCTGCGCCGGCACGCCGCCGACATGGCGGCCCACGGTGTCCGCTCCGTCGCCATCACGTCGGTGTTCTCGCCCGTGAACACCGAGTTCGAGCTGCGCGCCGCGCAGGTCCTGGCCGCCGAACTGCCCCACGTCGCGATCTCGCTGTCGCACGAGATCGGCCGCATCGGCCTGCTGGAGCGGGAGAACGCCACCGTCGTCAACGCCGCCCTGCGGGAACTGGCCGGGGGCATCGTCGACGGGTTGCGCACCTCCGTCGCCGGCGCCGGGATCGACGCCCCGATCTACCTCAGCTCCAACGACGGCACCCTGCTGGACGTCGAGCACGCCCGCCGCTACCCGGTCTCGACGTTCGCCTCCGGCCCCACGAACTCCATGCGCGGGGCGGCCGTCCTGTCCGGCGTCCACACCTGCGCGGTCGTCGACGTCGGCGGCACCACCTCCGACGTCGGCGTCCTGCAGCGGGGTTTCCCGCGCGAGGCGACGACCGAGGTCAGCGTCGCGGGCATCCGCACGAACTTCCGGATGCCGGACGTGCTGTCCATCGGCATCGGGGGCGGGTCCCTCGTCCGCGGGCAGGGCGCCGAGGTACGAGTCGGCCCGGAGTCGGTGGGTTTCCGCCTCGTCGACGAAGCACTCGTCTTCGGCGGGTCGACGCTGACGGCGACGGACATCGCCGTGGCGTCCGGCCGGGCCGACATCGGCGACGCGTCCCGGGTCGCCGACCTCGACCCCGCGCTCGTGCGCACGGCGCTGGAGCGGATCGCGTCCGACGTGGCCGACGCGGTCGACCGCATGCGCACCTCGGCGCAGCCGCTGCCCGTCGTGGCCGTCGGCGGAGGTTCCGTGCTGCTGCCCGACCACCTCACCGGAGCCGGGGAGGTCCTGCGCCCGGAGAACTTCGCCGTCGCCAACGCCATCGGCGCAGCCATCGCGCAGGTGGGCGGCGAGGTGGACCGGGTGTTCTCCATCGAACCGGGCAAGCGGACCGAGGTGCTCGACACCGCCCGCGCCGAGGCGGCCGAACGCGCCGTCGCCGCCGGGGCCGACCCCCGCACGGTCGAGGTGCTCGAGGTCGACGAGGTGCCGCTGCCGTACCTGCCCGGTGGCGCGACGCGCATCCGCGTCAAGGCCGTCGGGGACCTGCAGCTCGCACCCGCCCGCCGGGAGGCCGTGCATGCCTGACACGCGCGGTGGCACGAGGACCGGAACCCGGGTCGAGCTGGACGACCTCGCCGACATCGGCCGGGGCGCAGCGGTCCTGGGCACCGGGGGCGGCGGTGACCCCCACATCGGCGGGCTGCTCGCCGGGGCCGCGGTGCGCGCCCACGGACCCGTCGACCTGACGCCCCTGGCGGACCTGCCCGACGACGCCGTCGTCCTGCCGGTGGCGATGATGGGCGCGCCGACGGTCATGGTCGAGAAGCTGCCGTCGACCGACCAGGTGGGCCGCGCCATCCGCGTCCTCACCGACCACCTGGGGCTTGAGGTCACGCACCTGGCCTGCATCGAGGCCGGTGGTGTGAACTCCCTCATCCCGTTCGTGGGGGCCGCCGAACTCGGTCTGCCGCTGCTGGACGCCGACGGCATGGGGCGGGCCTTCCCGGAGCTGCAGATGGTCCTGCCCACCGTGTACGGGATCCGCGGGACGCCCATGTCGATCGTCGACGAGAAGGGGAACTCCGGTGTCCTGGACACCGTCGACAACCGCTGGGCCGAGCGGTTCGCCCGGTCGGTGACGATCGACATGGGCTGCTCGGCGATGATCAGCGACTACTGGATGACCGGGGCCCAGGCGCGGCAGGCGCTCGTGCCGGGAACCCTGTCGCTGGCTGCGCGGATCGGGCGGACCCTCACCGCGGCCCGGACCAGCGGTGACCCCGCCGGGGCCGTCGCCGACCTCCTCGGCGGCACGGTCCTGTTCACCGGCAAGATCACCGACGTCGCCCGCCGGACGACGACGGGTTTCGCCCGGGGCGAGGCGCGGCTGGACGGCACGGGGCCCGACGCGGGGTCCGAACTCCTGCTGGAGTTCCAGAACGAGTTCCTCGTCGCCGTCCGCGACGGCCGCACGGTGTCCACCGTCCCGGACCTCATCTGCGCCCTGGACACCCAGACGGGAGAGGCCGTGCGCACCGAGGGGATGCGGTACGGCCACCGCGTCACCGTCCTCGCCGCTCCGTGCGACGAGCGCTGGCACAGCCCCGCGGGCCTGGCCCTGGCCGGGCCGCGGGTCTTCGGGTACGAGAGCGACCCGGTCCGCGCGACCCCCGGGCCACTGCCCACCCCGACGGAGGCGAACCGGTGAGCTGGATCCTCGACGAGACCGTGCTGCCCGACCTCGCCCGCGGCGCTGCGCTCCTGGGTACCGGCGGCGGCGGCGACCCCTACATCGGGCGGTTGCTCGTCCAGCAGGCGATCCGCGAGAACGGGCCCGTCACCGTGCTGGACCCGCAGGACGAGGCGGAACTGCCCGACGCGGCGTTCGTCGTCCCGACGGCCATGATGGGCGCGCCGACGGTGATGGTGGAGAAGATCCCCCGCGGCAGCGAGGCCGTCGTCGCGCTGCGCACCCTCGAGGCCCACCTCGGCCGTCGCGCCGAGGCGACCATGCCCATCGAGTGCGGCGGGATCAACTCCATGATGCCGCTGCTCGTCGGCGCGCGGACGGGGTTGCCCGTCGTGGACGCGGACGGGATGGGCCGGGCGTTCCCCGAGCTGCAGATGGAGACGTTCAGCGTCTACGGCGTGCCCGGCTCGCCCATGGTGGTCGCCAGCGACCGCGAGGAGACGGTGCTCGTCGACACCGGCGCCGACGACGTCCGGATGGAACGCTGCTCGCGCGCCATCGCGATCCAGTTCGGTGGCGCGGCCCTCATCGCCGAGTACCCCATGACCGGTGCGGACGTCCGGCGCACCGCGATCCCGCACACCATGTCCATGTCGCTGGGGGCGGGCCGGGCGATCCGGGAGGCCCGGGAGAGCCACAGCGACCCCGTCGACGCGCTCGTGGCGTTCTTCGCCACGACCGGCTACGAGAACGTCCGCACGCTGTTCACCGGCAAGGTCGGCGACGTCGAACGCCGCACGACCGGTGGTTTCGCCCGCGGGCACGCCGACCTGCGCGGCCACGACGGCTCCCAGCTGCGGCTGTCGTTCCAGAACGAGCACCTCGTCGCCGTCCTCGACGGCGAGGTCGTCTGCGTGGTGCCCGACCTCATCTGCGTCCTGGACGAGCAGACGGGGGAACCCATCACGACCGAGGGGCTGCGCTGGGGCCAGCGCGTCGTCGTCGTGGCGATCTCGACGCCACCGATCATGCGCACGCCGCAGGCCCTGGCCGTGTTCGGGCCCCGCGCGTTCGGCCTGGACCTCGACTTCACGCCCGTCGAGGAGCTCGTGCCGGTGCCCGCCCCCGCGCTGACCTGACCCGGCCGACCCGGGCACGGGTGCGGCAGGATCGCCGCCGTGGAGCTCACCGCCGCCGACGTCCCGGCCCTCGTCCGCGGGGCCGAGGTGCTGGGCTCCGGCGGGGGCGGGGACGCCCGGGCCGGCGGCGTCCTCGTCTCCCGGCTGCTGCGGGGCGGGTCGGTGGACCTGCTCGACCCGGACGCCGCGGACGCCGCGGACGCCGCGGACCCGGACCTGCTCGTCTCGGCCGTCGGCATGGTCGGCGCGACGGTCGTCTTCACCGAGCAGCTGCCCGGCGGCGGGGAGTTCACCCGCGCCCTCGACGCCGTCCAGCGCTGGACCGGGCGGTGGGCCGGGGCGGTGGCGAGCATCGAGGCGGCCGGGCTCAACGCCGCGACCGCCCTCGTCACGGCGCTGTCCGCGCCGGCGAGGCCGCTGCCCGTCGTCGACCTCGACCTCTGCGGCCGTGCCCTGCCCCGGCTGGACCAGTTCTCCCTGGCCGTCGCCGGGTCCGACATCACGCCGCTGGCCCTGGCCCTGCCGGGTGGTCAGGTCGTCGTCGTCGACGGCGGCGACGCGGTGACGACCGAGCGCAGCGTGCGCAGCGTGCTGGCCGGCGGCGGAGGCTGGGCCGCGATCGCGGTGGGGCCCCGACCCCTGCGCGCGCTGCGCCGCCACGCGCTGGCGGGCACGACGCGACGGCTGCTCGACGTCGGCCGCCGCCTCCTCGCGCTGCCCGACGCGCCCGGCCCGGCCGCCGTGGCCGCGGCCGCCGGCGGTACGGTGCTGGCCTCCGGCCGCGTCCTGGAGGTCGTGCGCCACCGCGGCGCCGGGCAGGGCGGGTTCGGTCGCGGCAGCCTCGTCGTGCGCGACCGCGCCACGAGCGCGCTGCTGCGCCTGGAGATGGAGAACGAGTACCTGCTCGCCCTCGTCGACGGCGAGGTCGTCGCCACCACACCCGACGTGCTCGCCGTCCTGGACCGGCGCGCGGCGCGACCGGTGTCCTGCGACCGCGTCCGTCGCGGGGACGACGTGGTCGTGCTCCGCCTGGACGCCCCGGCGTTCTGGCGCGACCCGGCCCGCCTCGGCGCCGTGGGGCCGCGCGCCTTCGGGTACGACGTGGACCCCGTCCTCGTCCCCGCGTCGGGGGTCCGGGCGTGAACGTCCCGGTGAGCACGAGGGGGCTGCCCGCGCTGCTGCACCTGCCCGGCTGGCGCGACGCGGTCCGGCACGTCGCCGGCCCGGTGGACGGTCCACCGCCCACCGGCGTGCTCCTCGCCGACGGGGGCGGTGCGACCGCCGTCCCCGCCGTCGCACCCGGCACGCTGCTCTGCCTCGCGGGGGCGGTCGGGGCCGGGACGGCCGACGCGTGGCGGCTGGAGGTGCAGCTGCGCCGGGCGGCCGACGCCGGGGTCGTCGCCGTGCTGCTCCCGTCGGCGGCCGAACCCACGGGAGGGACCCGGTTGCTGTGCTCCCGGCTGGGCCTCGCGCTGCTCCTGGCCGACGAGCCGGTGCTGCAGCGGGCGCTGGAGGCGGCGGTCGCGCTCGCCGCGCCCGACGTCGACCGGGCGCGGGCCGTGCGCGAGGTCTCGGCCTCGCTGCCGGGCGCGGTCGGCTCCGCGCGGGAGGGCGCGGCGCTGGTGCGCCTGCTCGAACGCGTCCTGGGCCTGCCCGTCGCGCTGCTGGACGGCCACGGCGCCGTCCTGCACACCGGTCCCGCACCCGTCGCGACGGCCGGGCTGCGCACCGGCGAACCCGTGCCGCAGCGCGTCCCGCTGCCCGGGCCGGACGGCGGCACGGTCCTCGCGCACCCGGTCCTGCTGCCGGGGGTGCGGGCGGCGCAGCGCTGGCTCACGGCGGCCGCGCCCCGGTGGGCCGACCCCGAGACGGTCGCCGACTGCCTCGCCGTCGCGGCCGCGGGGCTGGCCGGGCGCCTCGGGGTGGACCGCCTGGGTCTCGAACGGGACGCCCGGGCCCGGGCCGCGCTCCTGATCGACGTCCTCGCCGGTGGCGACGGTCCGGACGCTGAGCTGCGCCGGCGCGCGGCCGCCGCCGGCTGGGCGCTCGACGGGTGGCACGTGGGCGTCCGCCTGGGCACCCCCGCCGCGACGGACACCGCCGGCTCGCGCGACGAGGTGGCCGCCGTCTTCGCCCGGGGCGGGCTCGCCCCGGTGGTCGTCGAGCACGGCGACGGGTGGAGCGCCTGGGTCACCCTGCCGCGGCCGCCGGCGGCCGAGACGGTCCGCGAGCTGTCCGAGGACCTGCGACGGGTGCACCGGGAGCTGCGCCGGCACCTGCGCTGCTGGACGGGGGTCGGCCGTCCGCGCGTCGGGCCCGGCGGCATCGCCCGCTCGCTGGCCGAGGCGACGGACGCGGCGGGGCTGGCCGCGGGTCGCACGGAGCAGGGCTGCTTCCTGCACGTCGACCAGCTCGGCGTCGCCCAGACGCTGCTCGCCTGGACCCGCACGGGCACGTTCCCGCCGGCCGCGCGCAGCCTGCTCGAACCGCTCGGTCCGCCCGGGTCGGACCTCGTGACGACCCTGGCGGCCTACCTGGACCAGGAGAGCTCGCTGGTGCGGACGGCCGCGGTCCTCGGCGTGCACCGCAACACGGTCGCCGCCCGCGTCGCGCGAGTGCAGCAGCTGCTCGAGGTCGACCTCACCGACCGGGACCAGCGGCTCGCGCTGCACCTGGCCTGCCGCGCCGTGGTCGGCGCCTGAAGGTCAGGGTTCGAGGTCGACGAGGACGGCCGCGTGGTCGCTGGCCCACACCCCGTCGACGGGGTCGACGGCGACCCGCCGCACGTCGCGCACCGACCCCTCGCCCGTGAAGGGCGCCAGGCCGACGAGGACGTGGTCGATCCGGGCGTCGGGCTGGTGGATGCGCGCGACGAACGGGTTGCGCCGGTCCCACGTGAACCCGGGGTCGGCCGGGTCCGCGAAGCGCCAGGAGTCGACGAGGACGAACCCCGGCACGGGCCCCGCCGTCTGGTACCCGTGGCACAGCCGCAGCTCGTCGGACTCGGCGACGGCGTTGAAGTCGCCCGTCAGCACCGGCGGGTAGTGCGCCCCCCTGACCCGCGTCCGCGCCACGAACGGCACGAGCTCGCGCACCTGGGCCACCCGGACCGCGGACTCGGCCGGGGAGGAGTTGAGGTGGGTCGTCGTGAACGGCAGCGGCCGGCGCGGGGCGTCGACGAGCACCTGCAGCGCCGTGCGGCCCTCGTCCTCGTGCCCGCCCGCGGGCAGGGCCAGGACGTCGGTGCTCAGGAACGGCCAGCGGCTGAGGACGGCGTTGCCGAACTGCAGGGACTCGGCCGAGGGGTCCCCGTGCTGGCGCAGCCGGCGCCGCCAGCGGTCGGGGGCGGGGGAGGGCGACCAGGCGGCGTGCATCCCGAGCCGCTCGGCGAGCCACTCGGCGAGGTTCTCCCCGTCGTCGGCCCAGACCTCCTGCAGCCCCACGACGTCGGGCTGCTCCTCCTGCAGGACCGCGAGGATCGCCTCCCGGCGGGCGCGCCAGTCCCCGAACCGCCACCACACGTTCCACGTCATGACCCGCAGCGGCGCGCCGGTCGCGCGCGGGCGCCGGACGGCCGGTGGGGGCGGGGGTGGGCTGCTCATCTCGGGCGCAGTCTCCCAGCCGGCCCGCGGACCCCCGCTCAGGGGGTCGGTGCACCGGCGCCGGTGGTGGCGGGGGTGGCGCCCGGGACGGGGCGTCCGTCCTCGCCCAGCCACGGCAGGCCGGGGAACGCCACGACCGTCGAGCCCCAGCGGCGCGCCGCGCGTGCCGCCGCGAGGACCCCGGCCGCGGCGGCGGCCCGCCCGGTGCCGGCGCTCGCGACGACGTCCACGCGCAGGGCGGTGACGCGCTCCTCGACCGAGGCCGCCAGCGCGGTGGCGGCCTCGGGGGTGGGGGCCGCGACGTCGTAACCGGCCGCCGCCTCGACCGGGGTGGCTCCCAGCGCCGTGAGCTCGTCGACGAGGTCGTCGCGGGCGACGCGGTGGGCGACCAGGTCGGCCAGCGCCTCCTCGCGCCGCGGGGTGCTCAGCCGCCCGGCGACGAGGGCGTAGGCGTGGACGGCGGCGTGCTCACCGGCGAGGGCGGCCTGCAGCGCCCGGACGCGGGTGGAGGTCGGCGCGCTCGTGGGGGACCCGCCGGGGGTCGGGGCCGTCGTGGCGGTGCCCGTCGACGGCGTCGGGGGGACCGGTCCGACGTCCTCACCCGTCACGGTCGCCTCGGCCTCGCGCACGACGGCCCCCGTCGCGACGGCGACCGCGTCGGCCAGCACGGCCCGCGAGGCGGCGACCGCGACGAGCAACCGCGCCATCGACGCGCCGGGTCCGCGGCCCTGCGCGGGCGCCAGCCCGGCGACCGCCGCGGCCGACGCCCGCCCCAACCGGTCGGTGACGACCTGCGCGTCGGTCGGGGTCGCGGTCGCGGGCCCGGTGCTCGCCGGCGACGACGGGTCGGAGCCGCCGAGGGCGAGCAGGTGCGCGCGGCACACCTGCGCGGCCTCGCCGGCGACGGCCTGCAGCGGGGCGGGCCCGCCGGCGGCGGCCTCGAGCACGGCGAGGAGGGCGAGCGCGTCGGCGGCCGCGCCCTCGCGGGCCACGTCGTCCGGCCCGCGCTCGGCCGTCGGCGTCGGTTCGTCCCCCACGACCCAGCGCACCCCGCACCCGGCCAGCGCCGGGCCCAGACCCGCCAGCGCCAGGGACCCGAGCAGCGCCCGGCGCGAGGGGTGCCCGGTGGTGGTCGGGACCACGGGGGGTGGGGCGGGTGGCACGGTCGTCGATCGTGCCAGGTGGGGGATCGTCCCCGGCGGGCGCACCCCCGGTCCACCGGGCGGTCCCGGGGCGGCCGGAGGGGTGCCCTCCAGCGTCTAAGCTGTCCCGTCGTGCCCGCGCCGGGACCCGGTGCGGCCGTCAGGACAACTCGAGAGCAGGGAGGGGCGGTCGTGTCGACGTTGGAGGAGGCCGTCCGGAGGGCGCTGGCCCCCGTCTTCGCCCCCGGCTCCGAGGTGGGCGACTCCCTCGTCCTCGACGACGTCGACGTCAGCAGCGCCGGGCGCCGCCACGTGGTGCGGGTCGTCGTCGACGGCGCCGGTGACGAACCCGCCGACGTCGACCTCGACGCCGTTGCGGTGGCCTCCACGGCCGTCTCGCAGGCCCTCGACGACGCCGACGTCCTGGGGCAGGCGCCCTACACGCTCGAGGTGACCTCGCCGGGGGTCGAGCGCCCCCTGACGACCCGGCGGCACTGGGCGCGGGCCCGCGGTCGCCTCGTGCGGGCCGTCCTGGCCGACTCCTCCTCGGTGCTGCTGCGCGTCGTGTCCGTCGACGACGAGGGCGTGCACGGGACGGGTGAGCCGCAGGCGGTCAAGGGTCGCCCGCCGCGGGCCAGGGACGTCGGGGCGCCCCACGACCTCGCCTGGGCGGACCTGGTCCGCGGCGAGGTGCAGGTGGAGTTCCGCCGCGCGGACGACCTGGACGACGGGCTGGACGACGGGCCGGACGACGGGTTGGACGACGGGCTGGACGACGACGCCGACCACGCTGACGACGAGACCGAGGACGAGCAGTGAACATCGACATGGCCGCCCTGCGGATGCTGGAGCGGGACCGCGAGATCCCCTTCGAGACGCTCGTGCGGGCGATCGAGCAGGCGCTGCTCGTGGCCTACCACCGCACCGAGCACGCCGACCACAAGGCGCACCCCGACGCCCGGGTCGAGCTGGACCGCGGCACCGGTGAGGTGCGGGTGCTGGCCAAGGAGCGCGACGACGAGGGCGCCGTCGTCGGCGAGTTCGACGACACGCCGAGCGGCTTCGGCCGGATCGCGGCGACCACGGCCCGCCAGGTCATCCTGCAGCGCCTGCGCGACGCCGAGGACGACGCGGTGCTCGGCGAGTTCGCCGGCACCGAGGGCGAGATCGTCTCCGGCGTCGTCCAGCAGGGCCGGGACCCGCGCGTGGTCCAGGTCGACCTCGGCACCCTCGAGGGCGTGCTGCCCCCGGCCGAGCAGGTGCCGGGGGAGAAGTACGAGCACGGCTCGCGGCTGCGCTGCTTCGTCGTGAGCGTCAAGAAGGGCCCCAAGGGCCCGCAGGTCGTCCTCAGCCGTTCCCACCCGCAGCTCGTGCGCAAGCTCTTCGCGCTCGAGGTCCCCGAGATCGCCGACGGCACCGTGCAGATCACCGCGCTCTCGCGCGAGGCCGGTCACCGCTCGAAGATGGCGGTGCGCGCCACGCGGCCGGGGGTCAACGCCAAGGGCGCCTGCATCGGTCCGGTGGGTCAGCGCGTGCGCGCGGTGATGTCGGAGCTGCGCGGGGAGAAGATCGACATCGTCGACTTCGACGAGGAACCCGCCCGCTTCGTGGCCAACGCGCTGTCGCCGGCGCGGGTGACGTCGGTGGAGGTCGTGGACCTCGCCGCGCGCTCGGCCCGGGTCGTGGTGCCGGATTACCAGCTGTCCCTGGCCATCGGCAAGGAGGGGCAGAACGCCCGCCTCGCCGCCAAGCTGACGGGCTGGCGCATCGACATCCGCCCCGACACCCGGGCCGGTGAGCAGGCGGGCGAGGCCTGAGCGGGAAGGGCTAGACTCTCCCCATCGTTACACTGCCTGCGACCGGTCACACCGACCGGCGGTCCGAGCACGCCCTGCGCCCTCCGGTGCGCACGTGCGTCGGGTGCCGCCGCCGGGACGGCCGGTCGTCGCTGCTGAGAGTCGTCGTCGCACCGGACGAGGCGGGAGTCCTCCTCGTCGACGTGCGTCGCCGGCTCCCCGGCAGGGGCGCGTGGTTGCACGAGAGCACCACGTGCCTGGAGCTGGCGGACAAGCGCCGGGCCTGGTCCCGGGCGTTGCGCCGGACGGCTCCCCTCGACACCTCGGGAGTACGGTCCTACCTGGACTCGTGCCCGCACGAGGCCGTCGTGTCCACCACCACCGATGAGAGCGGGTCGAACAGCTGATGAGCACCCGATGAGTCTCCAGCGATGAATCCCCCCGACTGATGACGGTCCGCGCCCGGTAGAGACGAGCCCGGACCGAGACAGGAGAGATGTGGCGAAGGTCCGGGTCTACGAGCTCGCCAAGGAGTTCGGAGTCGAGAGCAAGGTCGTGCTGGCCACGCTCAAGGAGATGGGTGAGTTCGTGCGTTCCGCGAGCTCGACCGTCGAACCGCCGGTCATCCGGCGGCTGAAGGACAAGTTCCCCACCGAGGGCGGCGCCGGCGCCGCCCGGCCGGGTCCGGCGGTGAAGCCGGGTCCGCGCGTCCCGAGCGGTGCCCGTCCGGGCCCCGCGCCGTCGGCCCGCCCGTCGGCGCCCCCGGCTCCGGCGCCCGCGCGCCCGGCGCCCTCCGCCGGTGCACCCGCCCCGTCGGCGCCCGCGCCGGCTGCGGCACCCGCCCCGTCGGCTCCGGCCGCCCCCGCACCCGCGGCGGCCTCCGGTCCGGCGTTCCAGGCCCCGCCGAGCGCCCCGGCCGAGCGTCCCGCCCCCCAGCGGCCGGCGACGCCCGGACAGCGCCCGACCCCGGGTGCCCGTCCGTCCACCCCGCCGTCCTCCGGCGGTCCCGGCCAGGGCCCCCGTCCGGGGGCCCGTCCCGGCCCCGGTGGTCCCGGCGCCCGTCCGGGTGCCCCCGGCCAGGGTGGCCCCGGCGGTCCCGGTGCGCGGGGTCCGCGTCCGGACCGCGGTGAGCGTCCCGAGCGTGCCGAGCGCCCCGGTGGCGACCGTCCGCGCGGCGACCGCCCGCAGGGCGACCGTCCCCAGGGCGAGCGCCAGGGTCGTCCCGGTGCCGGTGCTCCCGGTGGTGCGCCCCGTCCCGGTGGCGGTTCGCCGCGTCCGGGCAACAACCCCTTCGCGACCAGCCAGGGCATGCCGCGCCCGCAGGGTGGCCCGCGTCCGGGCAACAACCCCTTCGCGGCCAACCAGGGCATGCCGCGCCCGCAGGGCGGTCCCCGCCCGGGTCCGGCCGGTCCGGGTGGTCCTCGCCCCGGTGGCCCGCGTCCGAACCCCGGCATGATGCCCGCGCGCCCGACGGTCGGCCGTCCCGGTGCCGGTGCCGGTCGTCCCGGTGCGCCGGGCCGTGGTGGCCCCGGTGGTGGCCGCGGTGGCGGCGGCGGGTACGCCGGTCGTCCCGGTGGTCCCGGTGGCGGCGGCTTCGCCGGTCGTCCCGGTGGTGGTGGTCGTCCGGGCAACCGCGGCGGCACCCAGGGCGCGTTCGGCCGCGCCGGCGGCAAGCCGGCCAAGGGCCGCAAGTCCAAGCGCGCCAAGCGCCAGGAGTTCGAGGCGATGGCGGCGCCGTCGGTCGGCGGCGTCTCCGTCCGGCGCGGTGACGGCTCGACCGTCGTCCGCATCCGGCGCGGCGCCTCGGTCAGCGACTTCGCCGACCGCATCGACGCCGACCCCGCGGCGCTGGTGACGATCCTCTTCCACCTGGGCGAGATGGTCACCGCCACCGCGTCCCTGGACGAGGACACCTTCCAGGTGCTCGGCCAGGAGCTCGGTTACGTCATCGAGGTCGTCTCGCCCGAGGACGAGGAGCGCGAGCTGCTCGCGGGCTTCTCCATCGACCTCGACGCCGAGCTCGAGGCCGAGGGCGACGAGGAGCTGCAGGCGCGTCCCCCGGTCGTCACCGTCATGGGTCACGTCGACCACGGGAAGACGAAGCTGCTCGACGCGATCCGCTCCTCCGACGTCGTGGCGAAGGAGGCCGGTGGCATCACCCAGCACATCGGTGCCTACCAGGTCGCCAAGTCGCACGAGGGCATCGAGCGTCCCATCACGTTCATCGACACCCCGGGTCACGAGGCCTTCACGGCCATGCGTGCCCGTGGGGCGAAGGTGACGGACATCGCCATCCTCGTGGTGGCGGCCGACGACGGCGTGATGCCGCAGACCGTCGAGGCGCTCAACCACGCCCAGGCGGCGGACGTCCCGATCGTCGTGGCGGTCAACAAGGTCGACAAGGAGGGCGCGAACCCGGACAAGGTCCGGCAGCAGCTCACCGAGTACAACCTCGTGGCCGAGGAGTACGGCGGCGACACGATGTTCGTCAACGTGTCCGCGAAGCAGGGCATGGGCCTGGACGACCTCCTCGAGGCCGTCCTGCTCACCGCCGACGCCTCGCTGGACCTGCGCGCGAACCCGGACAAGGACGCGCGCGGTGTCGCGATCGAGGGCAACCTCGACAAGGGCCGCGGTCCCGTCGCCACCGTCCTGGTCCAGTCCGGGACGCTGCGCGTCGGTGACGCGATCGTCGCCGGCACCGGTTACGGGCGCGTCCGCGCGATGATCGACGAGAACGGCGACTCCATCGATGTCGCAACCCCGTCGCGTCCGGTCCAGGTCCTCGGGCTGACGTCGGTGCCGGGGGCCGGGGACACCTTCCTCGCCGCGCCCGACGACCGGACCGCCCGGCAGATCGCGGAGAAGCGCGACGCCGCCGAGCGGAGCGCATCGCTGGCGAAGGCGCGCAAGAAGATCTCGCTGGAGGACTTCACCAAGGCGCTGGAGCAGGGCAAGGTCGAGACCCTCAACCTCATCCTCAAGGGTGACGGGGCGGGGTCGGTCGAGGCCCTCGAGGACGCGCTCTACAAGATCGACGTCGGCGACGAGGTCGAGCTGCGCGTGATCGACCGCGGTGTCGGTGCGGTGACGAAGAACAACGTCAACCTCGCCGTCGCCTCGAACGCGATCATCATCGGGTTCAACGTGCGCCCGGAGCAGCAGACCAAGGAGTTCGCCGACCGCGAGGGCGTCGACATCCGGTTCTACTCGGTCATCTACCAGGCGATCGAGGACGTCGAGGCCTCCCTCAAGGGGATGCTCAAGCCGGAGTACGAGGAGGTCCAGCTCGGCACGGCGGAGATCCGCGAGGTCTTCCGCTCGTCGAAGTTCGGCAACATCGCCGGCTGCCTCGTCCGGTCGGGACTCATCCGTCGCAACACCAAGGCGCGCGTGCTGCGCCGCGGTGTCGTGCACGGGGACAACCTCGCCATCGAGTCGCTGCGACGGTTCAAGGACGACGCCACCGAGGTCCGCGAGGGCTACGAGTGCGGTATCGGCCTCGGATCGTTCAACGACCTTCAGGTCGACGACGTCATCGAGACGTTCGAGATGCAGGAGAAGGCGCGGAACTGACCCGCGCACGACCCGGCGGTCACCCCCTCACCCCATGTTCACAGCAACGCTCACCGTCGACCTGCTCCTCGGCGACGTCCACTCCCTCAAGGGCAAGCGCAGCCTCGTGCGGCCCCTGGTCGCCGAGCTGCGCCGCACCTTCGAGGTCGCCGCGGCCGAGACCGGCCACCTCGACCTGCACCGGCGGGCCGAGGTCGCGGTCGCCGTGGTGGCCGCCGACGCCGCGCGCTGCACCGACGTGCTCGACCGGTGCGAACGCCTCGTCGCGGCGCACCCGGAGTTCCAGATCCTCTCCGCCCGGCGCCAGTCCCTGTCCTCCAAGGACTGAGGACCGGTGCCGGACGCTCGATCCCGACCCTGCAGGAGTTCCCCGTGGCGGATCCCACTCGTGCCCGCAAGCTCGCCGACCGCATCAAGGTCGTCGTCGCCGACGCGCTGGAGAAGCGCGTCAAGGACCCCCGCCTGGGGTTCGTGACGATCACCGACGCCCGGGTGACGAACGACCTGCAGCACGCGACGCTCTACTACACCGTGTTCGGCTCCGAGGAGGAGAAGGCCGGGACGAAGGCGGCGCTGGAATCGGCCAAGGGCGTGCTGCGCTCGGAGGTCGGCAAGCGCACCGGCATCCGGCTCACCCCGACGCTGACCTTCACCGCCGACGAGGTGCCCGAGACGGCCCAGCAGATCACCGACCTGCTGTCCAAGGCCGCCGAGCAGGACGCCCGCGTCGCCGCCCTCGCGGCCGGGGCGGAGCCCGCCGGCGAGGCCGACCCGTACCGCAAGCCCGCCGAGCACGACGACGCCTGGGACGACGACCTGGGCGAGCGGGACGACGACCTGGACGAGGTGGAGGACGGCGACGGGGACGACGCCTCGGCGAACGTCGCCCGCGGCTGACCTCCCGGTGGCACTGTGGAGGGGTGGATCCGCAGTTCCCCCTCCCTGACCCGGGTGGGGGCGCCGGCGACGGCGTCCCCACGTTCTTCCTCGTCCTCTTCGCGCTGCTGCTGCTCCTCGGCGTGGCCGTCGCCCTCGGCGGGGTCCGGGCCGCGGTGCGCGCCCGCCGCCGGTCCCGGGACGCGGTGCGCCTGGGCACCGAGGGCGTCACCACGACCGGGACGGTGGTGGACAACCGGATCACCAGCCACCACGAGCACCGCATGACGTTCTCGCCCGTGGTGCGCTTCGAGGCCGCCGGCCGCGAGGTGACCGTCGTGGGCGAGCAGGTCTGGAACAAGTCCTTCGTGCCCGGTCGACCGGCGCAGGTCGTCTACGACCCCGCCGACCCCGACCGGGCGCACGTGCTCGCCGAGGGCGGCTCGGTCCTCGGGCGCGGGGCGGGCGGGATCGTCGTGGCCGCCGTCGGAGCGGCCTTCCTGGTGCTCGTCGTCGTGCTGTTCGGCTTCGCGCAGTCGGTGTTCGAGCCGTTCCCCTGACCGGACCGCCCGCCGGGACAGGGCATGCTGCTCCCGTGCCGAACCGTCCCCACCGCCCCCGCCCCGTGCCGACCCCCACCGCGCAGGTGCTCCCGTGAGCGGCGTGGGGGACGGCATCCTCGTCGTCGACAAACCGGCGGGCTGGACCAGCCACGACGTCGTGGGCCGGTGCCGCCGGCTGCTCTCGACGCGCCGCGTCGGGCACGCCGGGACGCTGGACCCCGCCGCGACGGGCGTCCTCGTCCTCGGCGCGAACCGGGGCACGAAGTTCCTCACCCACCTCGTCGCCCACGACAAGGCCTACACGGCCACGATCCGGCTCGGCGTCGCGACCGTCACCGACGACGCCGAGGGCGAACCCCTGGGGGACGCGGTGGACGCGACGGACGTCGCCGACGACGCCCTCGCCGCGGCCGTCGAGGCCCTCACGGGGCCGATCCAGCAGGTCCCGAGCTCGGTCAGCGCCATCAAGGTCGACGGCCGGCGCAGCTACGCCCGGGTCCGGGGCGGGCAGGACGTCGACCTGGCGCCCCGGCCGGTGACGGTCTCCCGCTTCGAGGTGCTGGACCGCCGGTTCGACCAGGGGTTCCTGGACCTCGACGTCGTCGTCGAGGTCTCCAGCGGCACCTACGTCCGCGCCCTGGCCCGCGACCTCGGCCGCGCCCTCGGCGTCGGCGGTCACCTGACGGCGTTGCGCCGCACCCGCTCGGGGCCGTTCACGCTGGCGGAGGCCCGCACGCTGGAGCAGGTGGAGGCCCAGCCCCGGGTGGAACCGCTCGCCGCGGTCGCCCGGCGCCTGTTCCCGGTGCGCGAGGTCGACGAGCGGGAGGCGGGGAGCCTGGCGCACGGGGGGTTCCTGCCCGCCTCGGGCCAGGAGGGTCCGGTCGGGGCCTTCGCCCCCGACGGGACGCTCGTCGCGCTCGTCGGCGACACCCCGCGCGGGGCGAAGCCGTTGCTCGTCCTGGCCGCCGCCGGGTAGCGCGAGGGCCCGGCCCCGGGACGGTGCGTCCCCGGGTCGGGCCCTCGGCGCAGCGGGTGCCGGACGCCCCAGGCGTCGGGCGGGGGCGTCAGGCGGGCACGGTCTCGCGCACGCCGTGCCGGTCGCGGAAGCGGGCCAGGTCCAGCATGCCCTCCCGCTTGGCCACGATCGTCGGGACGAGCGCCTGCCCGGTGACGTTCACCGCGGTGCGGCCCATGTCCAGGATCGGGTCGATGGCCAGCAGCAGCCCCACCCCGGCCAGCGGCAGACCCAGCGTCGACAGCGTCAGCGTGAGCATGACGGTCGCCCCCGTCAGGCCGGCCGTAGCGGCCGACCCCACGACGGACACGAACGCGATGAGCACGTAGTCGGTGATCGACAGGTCGATCCCGAAGAAGCCGGCGACGAAGATCGCGGCCAGGGCCGGGTAGATCGCGGCGCAGCCGTCCATCTTCGTCGTGGCGCCCAGCGGCACCGCGAAGGAGGCGTAGGACCGCGGGACACCCAGGCCCTCGGTGACGCGCTGCGTCACCGGCAGGGTGCCGATCGAGGAGCGGGAGACGAACCCGAGCTGGGTCGCCGGCCACACCCCGGCGGCGAAGCTGCGCACGCGCAGGCCGTGGGCCTTCAGCAGCACCGGGTACACGACGAACAGCACGAGTGCCAGGCCGACGTAGATGTCGATCACGAAGACGGCCAGCGGGCTGAGCGCGTCCCACCCGTAGGTGGCCACGGCCCGGCCGAGCAGACCGACGGTGCCGATCGGGGCGAGCCGGATGACCCACCACAGCACGGTCTGGACGATGGCCAGGGCCGAGCGGGCGAAGGTCAGCACGGGTTCGGCCTTCTCCCCGACCTTCAGGACGGCGATGCCGAGCACCACGGCGACGACGAGGAGCTGCAGGACGTTGAAGTTCAGCGAGATGCCGCTGGAGCCGTTGGAGGCCTGCAGACCGAGGATGTTGGTCGGGACGATGCCTTGCAGGAAGTCCAGCCAGGACCCCGTCGAGGACGGGTCCTCCACCGCGCCGGCCGACACCGAGGACCGGACGCCGGGGTCGGTGAGCACGCCGATGCCCATCCCGATGCCGACGGCGACGAGCGCGGTGATCGCGAACCACAGCAGCGTCTGCCAGGCCAGCCGTGCGGCGTTCGTCACCTCGCGCAGGTTGGCGATCGAGGTGAGCACGGCGAGCACGACCAACGGCGGCACGAGGGTCCGCAGCATGGTGACGAAGATCGACCCGACGGTGGTCAGGGTGGTGGTGAGCCAGTTGGGGTCCTCGTCGGTGCCGCCCATCGAGCGGGCGAGCGCGCCGAGCGCGATGCCGAGGACGAGACCGATGAGGACCTGCACGCCGAAGGGCGTGCGGCGCAGGCGGGTGAGCACAGGGAACTCCAGGGACGACGGGGTGGCGGGAAGGGTCGTGCCCCGCCGCTACCTGGCGCTCTGCGCCCGTCCGAGGTCGATGTGGAGCCGCTCGGTGAAGTCCGCTGCCATGTCCATGCCGGGGGTGTGAACCACACCCCCTCCTCCCTTGTTCCCACCCCCTCGCTCCGCGCGGGTTGCGCCTCGTTGCCTCCCCGGGGCCGATGATCGGCCCCGGGGAGGCAACGAGGCGGAACCCGCGGAGGCGTCAGAAGAGCGTGTACCCACCGTCGGTGACGACCACCGACCCCGTCGAGAAGCTCGACGCCTCCGAGGCGAGGTAGACGACGGTGGCGGCGATCTCCTCGGGGCTGGCGTAGCGCTGCATGGGCGCGTCCTCGATCCACATGCGCCGGAACTCGGGCCGGTCGACGGGTGCCATCTCCGTCTTGACGTACCCCGGGGCGACGGCGTTGACGCGGATGCCCAGCGGGGCCCACTCGGCGGCCAGGGACTTCGTCAGCTGGTGCACCGCGGCCTTGGAGGCGTTGTAGACCGGCTGCAGCTGCGGGCGGTTGACGATCGAGGCGCTGATGGAGCCGATGTTGACGATGCTCCCGCCGCCGTGCCCGGCCATCCAGCGCGCAGCGACGGTGCTGGGCAGCCACACGCCCTTGAGGTTGGTGGTGATGACGTCGTCGTACTCCTCGTCGGTCACCTCCAGGGCGGGGCGGTGCACGCAGGTGCCGGCGTTGTTGACCAGGACGTCCAGGGCGCCCAGTTCCTGCGTCGTGCGGGCCACGGCGGCCTCGACCTCGGCGCGGGAGGTGACGTCCAGCCGCAGGCCGAGGGTGCGCCGGCCGGTGCTGTCGGCGATCTCGGCGGCCGCGGCCACCGAGGCCTCCTCGTTCCGGGCGGCGACGACGACGTCGGCGCCCGCCTCGGCGACGGCCTGGGCGAAGGCCCGGCCCAGCCCGCGGTAGCCACCGGTGACCAGGGCGACCTTGCCGGTCAGCGAGAACGTGTCCAGGACGGCCATGTCAGTTCACCTCGGGTGCGTTGACGACGACGACGGCTTTCATGCTCAGCGGGTCCGAGTCGGCGTTCAGCGCCTCCTCGACCTGCTCCAGCGGGTAGCGGGCGGTCACCATGTCGTCCAGGTGCACCGCACCGGAGGTGACCAGCTCGATGCCGCGGGGCCAGGTGTCGATGTAGCGGAACACCCCGGTGACGTTGATCTCGCGGGTGGCGATGAGCTGCACCGGCAGCGGCATCTCCTCCGCGCCGAGCCCGACGAGGACGACGGTCCCGCCCCCGCGGGTGGCGGCGATGCCGGACAGGACCGCCGGGGTCGCCCCGGAGCAGTCGATGAACGCGTCGGCGCGCAGGGCGGCGATCTCCTCGGCGTCGGTGACCGGGTGCAGCGCCCGGGTCGCGCCGAAGGAGGTGATGCGCTCGCGGCGGGAGTCGACGAAGTCGGTGACCACGACGTCGGTGGCTCCCCGGGCGCGCACGGCCTGGGCGCACATCGCCCCGATGGGCCCGGCGCCGGCGATGAGCACCCGGTCCCCGGGACCGATGCCGGCCTTGTGGGCGGCCCACAACCCGACGCTGAGGGGTTCGAGCAGCGCGGCGGACTCGTCGGACAGGCTGTCCGGCACCGTGTACGCCTGGTCGGCGGGCGCCGTCACGTAGTCGCAGAACGTCCCGTCGAAGGGGGGTGTGGCGTAGAACTCCATGAACGGGCACAGGTTGGACCGGCCGGACTTGCACTGCCGGCAGCGCCGGCACGGGACCTGGGGGTCGATGGCGACGCGGTCCCCGACGCGGGACTCGGGGACCCCGCGGCCGACGGCGACGACGGTGCCGGAGACCTCGTGCCCGAGGACGATCGGGGCGGTGACGACCATGTCGCCGATGCGCCCGTGCTGGTAGTAGTGCACGTCGGAGCCGCACACCCCGACCGAGCCGACGCGGACGAGGACCTCGCCGTCGGCGGCGGTGGGCACGGGCCGTTCCTGCATCTCGATCACGCCCTGGCGCAGCAGGACGCTGGCCCGCATCGTCGTGGGGACGGTGGTCGCGGTCATGGCTCTTCTCCTCGTCGAGGCCTGCGGAACGGTGGTGCGGCGCTGCAGGGAGCTTGCCAGCCCCGGGTGCGGCCCTGGTGTGCTGGGGTCGTGGAACCCGACGAGCACCTGCTGACCGGGGGCGGGCGCAGCGTCGTCACCCGCCGCGGCGACGTCGTCCTGCGCCCGGCCGCGCCGTGGTCCTCCCCGGTGCTGGCGCTGCTGCGGCACCTGCAGGACAAGGGGTTCCAGGCGGCGCCCCGACCCGTGGGGTCGGGGTTCGCCCCGGACGGGCGGGAGGCCGTGACGTTCGTGCCGGGGGACGTCCTCGCCCCCGCGCCGTGGGCGGACGACGCCGTCGGGGACGTGGGGTCCGTGCTGCGGGACCTGCACCGGGCGGTCGCGGACTTCGACCCGCCGGCCGGCGCGTCCTGGCAGCCGTGGTTCGTGCGCGACCTCGGCCGTGGCCCGCGGATCGTGGGCCACGGCGACACCGGCCCCTGGAACTGGGTGTCCCGCGCCGGCCGGCCCGTCGCCCTCGTGGACTGGGAGGCGGCCGGTCCGGTGGACCCCCTCGTCGAGCTCGCCCAGGCGGGCTGGCTGAACGCCCAGCTGGTCGGGGACGTCGTCGCCGAGCTGCAGGGTCTGGGGACCGCGGCGCAGCGGGCGCGACAGCTGCGCCTGCTCCTGGACGGGTACGAGCTGCCCCTGGCCCGCCGCGAGGAGCTCGTCGACCTCCTCGTCGAGGTGGCCGTGGCGGACGCGGCCGCCCAGGCCGAGCAGGCCCGGGTGCGGCCGGGCAGCACCGACCACGCACCGCTGTGGGCGATGGCCTGGCGCACCGACAGCGCGCGCTGGGTCCTGCGGCACCGGACCCTGCTGCTGCGGGAGGCGCTGCGGGCCGGGTGAGGTCCCGGGTCGCCCGGCGGCGACCGGGCGGGGAGGATCGGTCCCGAACGGAGGTGCGGTGGACGTGGGTGCAGATCCCGACCAGGACGTGACGACGCCCGACCCGAGGGCGCGCTGGCGCACGCTGCCGCCGCGGGTGCGCCCCGAGGACACCGTCGCCGAGCTCGACGTCGGCCCCGTCCCCGAACCGGGGCCGTCACAGGACCCGAACCGGGCGGCCGCGCTGCGCTTCCCCTTCCCGGGCGTCTGAGCGAGGTGGTGCACGGCCCCCGCGTCAGGGCGCCCCGCCCCACCGGGCGCCGCTGGCTGAACTCCCCGGAGCTGTCCTGGCCGGACCTGCGCGGTTCCGTGGTGCTGCTCGACTTCTGGACGAGCTCGTGCGTGAACTGCCTGCACGTCCTGGAGGAGCTGCGGCCCCTGCAGGACCGCTTCGCGGGCGTCCTGGTCACCGTCGGCGTGCACTCCCCGAAGTTCCCGCACGAGGCAGCTCCGGGGGCCCTCGAGGCCGCCGTGGCCCGGCTCGGGGTGGACCACCCCGTCCTCGACGACGCGGACCTCACGACGTGGCGGGCGTACGCGGTGCGGGCGTGGCCGACGCTGGTCCTCGTCGACCCGCAGGGGTACGTCGTGGCGTCGGTCTCGGGGGAGGGGCACGCCGCGGAGCTGGAAGCGCTCGTGGCGCAGCTCGTCGAGGAGCACCGTCAGCGGGGGACGCTGCGTCCCGGCGGGCCCACCGCACCCCCCGCGCCGCTGGAGCGGTCGGCGCTGCGGTTCCCGGCCCGGGCCCTGCGGCTGCCGGGCGGAACCGTCCTGGTCGCCGACGCCGGGCACGACCAGCTCGTGGAACTCGACGCGGACCTGTCCACCGAGGTCCGGCGCGTGGGCACGGGGGAGCGCGGGCTCACCGACGGGCCCGCGGCGCGCTTCGCCGGGCCGCAGGGGCTGGCCCTGCTGCCGGCCGGCCTCGCCCGCGAGGTCGGGTACGACGTCGTCGTCGCCGACACCGGCAACCACGCGCTGCGCGGGGTCCGCCTCGCCGACGGCGACGTCCGCACCGTGGCCGGGACGGGCCGGCCCCTGCGCCGGCGCGAGGGCGGCGGCCCCGCGCTCGCGCAGGACCTCTCCAGCCCGTGGGACGCGGCCTGGTTCGACGGTCAGCTCGTCGTCGCGATGGCCGGGGTCCACCAGCTGTGGGCGTTCGACCCCGAGCGCGGGACCGTCCGGGTGATCGCCGGGACGAGTGCCGAGGGCCTGCGCGACGGGCCCGCCGAGGCGGCGTGGTGCGCGCAACCCTCGGCGCTCGCGGCCGGGCCGGCCGGGGACGTCCTGTGGTTCCTCGACGCCGAGACGTCCGCCCTGCGCAGCCTGCGCCGCGCCGGGTCCGGGGACGGACCCGACCGCACGGTCCCCGTCGTCACCGACCACCGGTTCGCCAACGCCGACCCCGTGGCCCGCCCGGGGTACGAGGTCCGCACGCACGTGGGGACGGGGTTGTTCGACTTCGGGTTCCGCGACGGCCCGGCCGGGCAGGCGCTGCTGCAGCACCCGCTGGGGGTCGCGGTGGCCCCGGACGGCGCGGTGCTGGTGGCCGACACCTTCAACGGGGCGCTGCGGTGCTACGACCCCGCGGCCGGGGCGGTGACGACGGTGCTGACCGACCTCGCCGAACCCGCCGACGTCCTCGTGGGGGACGGGACGCTGGTGACCGTCGAGAGCGCGGTGCACCGCCTCGTCCGGGACGTCGCGCCCGCCCGCGAGCGCTCGTCCTCGGCCCCCGCGGCCGACCTGCGCCCCGGTGCGGTCTCGCTGGCGGTGGCGTTCAGCCCGGCCCCGGGCCGGCGCCTGGACGACCGGGCCGGCGGCGGCACCCACCTCGACGTGACGTCCACGCCGCCGGAGCTGCTGACCGCGGGGTCCGGTGCGGGACACGACCTCCGGCGCACGCTCGAGCTGCAGGCGGGGGCCGGGGTCCTGCACGTGGTCGCCCGCGCAGCCTCCTGCGACGCCACGTCGGGCCCCGGCGCGGCCTGCCACCTGCACCGCGCCGCCTGGGACGTCCCCGTGCGGGTCGTCCCGGGCGGCGCGGACCGGCTGTCCCTGGAGCTGCCGGGCGCGTGAGCCCGGCCCGGGTCAGTTCGCCCGGTGCTCCAGGTAGTACCGGATGAGCGACCCCGTCGAGGGGTCCTGCGCGTCCAGCGCCGCGGTGTCCCCGGTCAGCGCCGGGGCGATCTCCAGCGCGAGCTTCTTGCCGAGCTCGACGCCCCACTGGTCGAAGCTGTCGATGCCCCACACGGCACCCTCGACGAACGTGACGTGCTCGTACAGCGCGATGAGCTGCCCGAGCACCGACGGGGTGAGGGACGGCGCCATGATCGACGTCGTCGGCCGGTTCCCGGAGAACACCCGCGCCGGGACGACGTCCTCGGCCGTGCCCTCGGCGCGGACCTCCTCGGCCGACTTGCCGAACGCGAGCGCCTTGGTCTGGGCGAAGAAGTTCGCCATGAACAGCGCGTGCACGTCGGCCCCGTCGGCGGCCTCGTCCACCAGGGGGTGGGCGGGCGTGGCGAAGGCGATGAAGTCGGCCGGGATGACCCGGGTGCCCTGGTGGATGAGCTGGTAGAACGCGTGCTGGCCGTTGGTGCCGGGTTCGCCCCAGAACACCTCACCGGTGTCCGTCGTGACGGGTTCGCCGTCGTAGCGCACCGACTTGCCGTTCGACTCCATCGTCAGCTGCTGCAGGTAGGCCGCGAACCGGTGCAGGTACTGCGAGTACGGCAGCACCGCGTGGGTGTGGGCGCCGAGGAAGTTCACGTACCAGACGTTGAGCAGGCCCATGAGCAGCGGCACGTTCCGCGCCGGCTCGGTCGTGCGGAAGTGCTCGTCGACGGCGTGGAACCCGGCCAGGAACTCGCGGAAGGCCTCCGGCCCGACCGCGACGGCCAGGGAGGTGCCGATGGCGGAGTCGACGGAGTACCGGCCGCCCACCCAGTCCCAGAACCCGAACGCGTTGGCCGGGTCGATGCCGAAGTCCGCGACCTTCTGCAGCGCGGTGGAGACGGCGACGAAGTGCTGGGCGACGGCGTCCCGGCGGGCCTCGTCGGAGTCCTGCAGGGCCCCGGCGGCGGACAGCTCGCGCCACAGCCAGGCGCGGGCCAGGCGGGCGTTGGTGAGCGTCTCCAACGTGCCGAACGTCTTGGACGCCACGATGAACAGCGTCGTCTCGGGGTCGAGGTCCTTCGTCGTCTCGGCCACGTCGGTGGGGTCGATGTTGGAGACGAACCGGCACTCCAGCCCGGCCTGCACGTACGGCTTGAGCGCCTCGTAGGCCATGACCGGCCCGAGGTCGGAGCCGCCGATGCCGATGTTGACGACGTGCGTGATCCGCTTGCCGGTCACGCCCGTCCACCGCCCGCTGCGCACGGCGTCGGCGAACTCGAACACCTTCCCCAGCTCGGCCTGCACGTCGGCGTCGACGTCCTGGCCGTCGACGACGAGGGCGGGGGAGGCGCCCGGCGGGCGGCGCAGCGCGGTGTGCAGGACGGCGCGGTCCTCGGTGACGTTGATGTGCTCACCCGCGAACATCGCGTCGCGCCGGGCCAGCACGCCGGTCTGCTCGGCGAGCTGCAGCAGCGCCTCGACGGTCTCGTCGGTGACGAGGTTCTTCGACAGGTCCACGAAGAGGTCGCCCACCTCCAGGCTCAGCCGCCGCGCCCGCTGCGGGTCGGCGGCGAACCAGCCCGCCAGGTCCGGCGTCGTCGCCTCGCGGTGGGCCTCCAGGGCGGACCAGGCCGCCGTGGTGGTCGGGTCGACGGGTCCGCTCACCCGGTCGTCGTTCATGTCCTCGCTCATCTGGTCCTCCTGTGCTGCGGCCCGCGGGCGGGCTCGGCGGGTGTGCCGTGTCGGTCCACGACGGTGGGTCCCGGGAAGGACGCTAGCCAGCCCGCGTTCGGGGTGCGCGACCGGCTGCTGGCACAGTGTCCGCGTGCAGCGGTGGGAAGACCTGTCAGACGTCGAACCGGCGTTCGGCCGTTCCGTGGTCACCATCGGCAACTTCGACGGGGTCCACCGCGGTCACGCCGCCGTCCTGGGCCGGGTCGTCGACCTCGCCCGCGCTCGCGGGCTGGGCTCGGTCGCCGTGACCTTCGACCCGCACCCCCTGCAGGTCCTCGACCCCGACCGCGCCCCCGGGCTGCTGACGGGGCTGGACCACCGCCTCGACCTGCTGGAGCGCACGGGCCTGGACGCGGTCCTCGTCATGCGGTTCACGCGGGAGCTGGCCGCCTGGAGCCCGGAGCGCTTCGTCGAGGACGTCTTCGTCGGCGCGCTGCGCGCCCAGGTCGTGGTCGTGGGCCACGACGTGCGGTTCGGCCGCGCGAACTCCGGGGACCTGGCCGCGATGCGGGAGCTGGGGCGCCGGCACGGCTTCGAGGTGGTCGTCCTCGACGACCTGGGGGACCCGGGGACGGGGGAGCACCGGGTGAGCTCGACGGCCGTCCGGCAGGCCCTGGCCGCCGGGGAGGCCGAGCGCGCCGCGCAGATGCTGGGCCACCCGCACCGCATCACCTCCACCGTCGTGCACGGCGACCACCGCGGCCGCGAGCTGGGGTACCCGACGGCCAACCTCGACACCGACGCCGCCGTGGGGCTCGTGCCGGCCGACGGCGTCTACGCGGGCTGGCTGACCCGGCCCTCGGGCGCGCGGCTGGCCGCGGCCGTCTCCATCGGGACGAACCCGACGTTCGACGGCGTCCGCCGCCAGGTCGAGGCGTACTGCCTGCCTGGCCAGCCCGGAGCCGGCCCGGACGACGTCCTGGACCTGTACGGCGAGCGCGTCGACCTCGACGTCGTGGCCCACCTGCGGCCGACGCTGCGCTTCGAGGGCGTCGGACCGCTCGTGGAGCAGATGGAGCGCGACGTCGCCCGCTGCCGCGCCCTGCTGCTGGGCTGAGGCACCCGCCCGGGGGCGGTCGGGGTGCGCGCGCGCCGCTGGTAACGTGGTGACCGCCGTTCGATCGGCCGCGGACCCAGAGCGCCCGGGTGGATCAGCCCCGAGGCACCGCGCAACGAGTGCAAGGAGAGACGAGTGCCCCTCGACGCCGCCACGAAGCAGAAGATCATGGCCGAGTACGCCACCAGCGAGGGCGACACCGGCTCGCCCGAGGTCCAGGTCGCGATGCTGACCCAGCGCATCCGCGACCTCACGGAGCACCTCAAGACGCACCAGCACGACCACCACAGCCGCCGCGGGCTGCTGCTGCTGGTCGGTCAGCGTCGCAACCTGCTGAAGTACATGGCCAAGAAGGACATCAACCGCTACCGCTCGATCATCGAGCGACTGGGTATCCGTCGCTGACCCACCGGTCAGGGACCTGACGCGACAGGGGTGGTCCCACGACTCGGGACCACCCCTGTTGCGCACCCGAGCCGCACCCGCGGCAGACTCGCAGGTGCACGACCCGCGAGCAGCACACCCAGCGGTACCGCGCAGCGCCGCACCGGTCCTCGGTAGTGGCCTCCGGACGTCCCAGGCGACCTGGGGTCTCCGTGGGTCTCGATCGAAGGCCGGAGCGCGCGGGTGCCGCGCCAACCCGGAGGAGGAACCCCTTGGAGGGTCCTGAGATCACCGCCGCCGAAGCCGTCCTCGACAACGGCTCGTTCGGCACCCGCACCGTCCGCTTCGAGACCGGCCGCCTCGCCAAGCAGGCCGCCGGTTCCGCGAGCGTCTACCTCGACGGCGAGACGTTCCTGCTGAGCGCCACGACCGCCGGGAAGTCCCCGAAGGACCAGTTCGACTTCTTCCCCCTGACGATCGACGTCGAGGAGCGCAGCTACGCCGCGGGCAAGATCCCCGGCTCGTTCTTCCGCCGCGAGGGCCGCCCCTCGACCGAGGCGATCCTCGCCTGCCGGCTCATCGACCGCCCGCTGCGCCCGAGCTTCGTCAAGGGCCTGCGCAACGAGGTCCAGGTCGTCGTGTCCGTCATGGCGATCCACCCCGACGACGCCTACGACGTCGTGGCCATCAACGCCGCCTCGATGTCGACCCAGCTGTCCGGCCTGCCGTTCTCCGGCCCGGTCGGCGGTGTCCGCGTCGCCCTCATCGACGGCCAGTGGGTCGCGTTCCCGCGCTACTCCGAGATCGAGCGCGCCGTCTTCGACATGGTCGTCGCCGGCCGCGTCGTCACCGCGCCCGACGGGTCCGAGGACGTCGCGATCATGATGGTCGAGGCCGAGGCCACCGAGGGTTCCTGGAACCTCGTCAAGGACCAGGGCGCGACCGCCCCCACCGAGGAGGTCGTGGCCCAGGGCCTGGAGGCCGCCAAGCCGCACATCGCCAAGCTCGTCAAGGCGCAGGCCGAGGTCGCCGCCCAGGCCGCCAAGCCGACCGCCGAGTTCCCGCTGTTCCCGGACTACGCCGACGACACCTACCAGGCCGTCTTCGACGCGTCCGCGACCGAGCTGGCCGCGGCGCTGGCCATCGCCGGCAAGCAGGAGCGCGAGACCCGGGTCGACGAGATCAAGGACCGCGTCAAGGGCGAGCTCGCGGAGGCCTTCGCCGGCCGCGAGAAGGAGGTCTCGGCCGCGTACCGCTCGGTGCAGAAGGCCCTGATCCGCCAGCGCATCCTCAAGGACAAGGTCCGCATCGACGGCCGCGGGCTCGCCGACATCCGGACGCTGTCCGCCGAGGTCGAGGTCCTGCCCCGCGTGCACGGCTCGGCGCTGTTCGAGCGCGGCGAGACCCAGATCCTGGGGGTCACCACGCTGAACATGCTCCGCATGGAGCAGCAGCTCGACACGCTGTCCCCGGTGACGCGCAAGCGCTACATGCACAACTACAACTTCCCGCCGTACTCGACCGGTGAGACCGGTCGCGTCGGCTCGCCCAAGCGTCGCGAGATCGGGCACGGCGCCCTCGCCGAGCGCGCCCTCGTCCCCGTCCTGCCGGCCCGCGAGGAGTTCCCCTACGCGATCCGCCAGGTCTCCGAAGCGCTGGGCTCCAACGGCTCCACCTCGATGGGTTCGGTCTGCGCCTCGACGCTGTCGCTGCTCAACGCGGGCGTCCCGCTGCGCGCCCCCGTCGCCGGCATCGCCATGGGCCTGGTCTCCGACACCGTCGACGGCCAGACCGAGTACGCGGCGCTGACCGACATCCTGGGCGCCGAGGACGCGTTCGGGGACATGGACTTCAAGGTGGCCGGCACCAGGGAGTTCGTCACCGCGATCCAGCTCGACACCAAGCTCGACGGGATCCCGGCCTCGGTCCTGGCCGGTGCGCTGACCCAGGCCCGCGACGCGCGCCTGTACATCCTGGACGTCATGGCCGAGGCCATCGACACCCCGGACGAGATGTCGCCGACCGCGCCGCGCATCATCACCGTCAAGGTCCCCGTGGACAAGATCGGCGAGGTCATCGGGCCCAAGGGCAAGATGATCAACCAGATCCAGGAGGACACCGGCGCCGACATCTCCATCGAGGACGACGGCACGGTGTTCATCGGGGCCGTCGACGGCCCCTCGGCGGAGGCGGCCCGCGCCGCGGTCAACGCCATCGCCAACCCGACGATGCCCGAGGTCGGCGAGCGCTACCTCGGCACCGTCGTCAAGACGACGACCTTCGGCGCGTTCGTCTCGCTCATGCCCGGCAAGGACGGCCTGCTGCACATCTCCCAGCTGCGCAAGCTCGCCGGCGGCAAGCGCGTGGACAACGTCGAGGACGTCGTCTCGGTGGGCCAGAAGGTCCAGGTCGAGATCGCCGAGATCGACCCGCGCGGCAAGCTGTCGCTCGTGCCGGTGGTGGCCGAGGAGGCCGGCGCGGACGCTCCCGCCGACGGCGCTGCCGCGGCCGAGACGGCCGACGCCTGAGGTGACGTCGAACCCGACCGGGAACCCCGTCGAGCTGCCCACCGCGGCGGCCGGCGGGGTTCCCGCTACCACCGTCCTGTCGGACGCCGACGGGGCCCTCGTCCAGCGCACGGTCCTGCCGTGCGGTGCGCGCGTGCTCACCGAGGCGATGCCGGGCCAGCGCTCGGCGAGCATCGGCTGCTGGGTCGGCGTCGGCTCGCGCGACGAGACGAAGGGCCACTTCGGCTCCACGCACTTCCTCGAGCACCTGCTGTTCAAGGGCACCGAGCGGCGCGACGCGATGGACATCGCCTCGGCCTTCGACGCCGTCGGCGGCGAGGCCAACGCCGCCACCGGCAAGGAGCACACGACCTACTACGCGCGGGTGCTCGACTCCGACCTGCCGATGGCGATCGACGTCGTGACCGACATGGTCACCTCCGCGGTCCTCGACGACGACGACTTCACCAGCGAGCGCGAGGTCATCCTCGAGGAGCTGGCGATGAACGACGACGACCCGGGTGACGTCGCGCACGAGCGCTTCGCCGAGCTCGTCCTCGGCGAGCACCCGCTGGCCCGGCCCATCGGGGGCACCCCCGAGACCATCCGCGCCGTCGGCCGCGACGACGTGTGGGCGCACTACCGCGAGCACTACCAGCCGTCCACGCTCGTGTTCACCGCGGCCGGTGGGCTCGAGCACGACGAGGTCGTCGCCACGGTGCAGCGCGAGCTGGACCGCGCCGCCGGCGACCTCGGCCGGGCCGCCCCCCGCGCGCGCCGCGTCAGCGGTGAGGTGGCCGGCGGTCTAGACCGCGGCCGCGCCCTCGTCGTGGACCGCCAGAGCGAGCAGGCGCACGTCCTGCTCGGCATGACCGGCATCACCGCGACCGACCCGCGCCGGTTCACGCTGTCGGTGCTCAACGCCGTCCTCGGCGGCGGGATGAGCTCGCGGCTGTTCCAGGAGGTCCGCGAGAAGCGGGGCCTGGCGTACTCGGTGTACTCGTTCAACGCCAACTACGCCGACTCCGGCTACGTGGGCCTGTACGCCGGGTGCTCACCGGCCAAGGCGGCGCAGGTCAGCGACCTCATGCTCGCCGAGCTGGTCGCGCTGGGCGAGAAGCCGCTGGAGGCCGAGGAGCTGGCGCGCGGGATCGGCCAGCTCACCGGCGGTCTCGTGCTGGGGCTGGAGGACTCCGGTTCGCGCATGAACCGGCTCGGCAAGTCCGAACTGACCCACGGGCAGTTCCTCGACGTCGACACCGTCCTGGCGCGGATCCGGTCGGTGACGGCCGAGGAGGTCCAGGCGATGGCGGCCGACCTGCTGGCGCGGCCGCGGTCGGTGACGGTCGTGGGGCCCTTCGGCGACGACACGGGCTTCACCGGGGTCGTCCAGTGACCAGCTCCGCCGGCCCGGTCCGGGTCTCGGTGGCGGGGGCGCGCGGGCGGATGGGGTCGCTCGCCGTCGCCGCCGTCGAGGCCGCGCCCGACCTCGAGCTCGTCGCGGCCCTCGGTCGCGGTGACGACCCGGCCGCGGCCGAGGGCAGCGACGTGTTCGTCGACCTCACCGTGCCCGACCAGGTCATGGGCAACGTCGAACGGGCGCTGGGACGGGGGATGCACGTCGTCACCGGCACCACGGGGTTCACGCCCGAGCGCGTCGAGCAGGTGACCGCCTGGGCGCGGGCCGCCGACCGCAACGTCCTCATCGCCACGAACTTCGGCATCGGCGCGGTCCTGGTCATGCAGCTGGCGGCCAAGGCCGCCCGTTTCTTCGAGTCCGTCGAGGTCGTCGAGCTGCACCACCCGGACAAGGTGGACGCCCCCAGCGGCTCGGCGATCCGCACGGCCAGGCTCATCGCGGCCGCGCGCGCCGACGCCGGGCTGGGCGACGTGCCGGACGCGACGACCACGGAGCTGCCCGGGGCCCGGGGAGCCGTCGTCGACGGCATCCACGTGCACGCCGTCCGGATGCGCGGGATGACCGCCCACCAGGAGGTCGTGCTCGGCGGCCCGGGGGAGACCCTCACCCTGCGCGACGACACCTACGACCGGGCCGCGTACATGCCCGGTCTGCTCGTGGGCGTGCGCCAGGTCTCGTCCCGTCCGGGCGTGACGGTCGGCCTCGAGCACTACCTCGACCTGGACTGACGGGGGCGAGGGCAGTGGCGGGCGTGCGCGCCAAGGTCGTCATCGCGGTCAGCGTCGCGGCGCTGCTGTTCTACTTCGTCTTCCTCGGCCGCCTGGGCTACGAGCTGATCCGCACCGGGGAGTGGGCGGGCGTCCTCCTGGGCATCGCCCTGTTCCTGCTGCCGCTCGTGGGGCTGTGGGCCGTCGTGCGCGAGCTCCTCTTCGGGCTGGCGACCGAGCGCCTGGGCCGCGAGCTCGCGCAGCGGGGTGAACTGCCCGTCGACGACCTCGAGCGCACCGCGGCCGGTCGCATCGACCGCGCCGCGGGCTCCCGCGCCTGGGAGGAGGCCCGGACCGAGGTCGAGGCGTCACCGCAGGACGCCGGCGCCTGGTACCGCCTCGCGATGGCCTACGACGCCGCCGGGGACCGCCGCCGCGGGCGCGCCGCGGCCCGCCACGCCGTGAGGCTGCACCGCTCGCCGTCCTGACGCGTGCCCTCACCGGTCACGAGGCTCGGATCGTGCCCCTCTCCGTGGACCGCCCCGGGACCTGGACCGGCGAGAACGTCTTCCGCCTGCGGGCCGGCGACGCGCCGCGCTCGGCCCCGGCCACGGCCGTCGTGCAGGTCAGCGGGGCCATGACGACGGTCGCCTCCACGTGGGAGCACCCCGACGACGGCGCCCAGGCCGGGCTCCTCGCCCTCGGACCCGCCGACGACACGGCACCCGCTCCCCGACGGCGCTCCCGGGGGCGGGGAGTCGGTGCAGGGAGTCAGGCCGGGCGAGTCGGGCCGGGGGAGTCAGGCGTGGTGCTCGCGGTGGTGCGGGGCGCGGCCGGGCGGTTGCTGAGGTCGGGGCAGCAGGGGCACGAGGGGCGTGACCGGCCGTGTCACGGCCTCACCGGAGCGCACGGTCAGCTCCTCGTCCCCGTGGCGCAGGTCGATGCTCGACCCGTGGTCGCGCACGGTGTACGTCACCGCGTCGGGGTGGACGTCGACGCACAGCTTGGCCTGCCGCCAGCGGATCGTGAACCGCAGCCGGGACACCCCCGAGGGCAGGTGCGGGTCGAACCGCAGGGCGCCGCCGGTGTCGCGCATCCCGCCGAAGCCGTGGACCAGCGCGAGCCAGGTCCCGGCCAGCGAGGCCACGTGCAGGCCGTCGCCGGTGTTGTGGTGCAGGTTGCGCAGGTCGACGGTCGCCGCCTCGTACAGGTAGTCGTGGGCCAGTTCGAGGTGACCCACCTCGGCCGCCGTGATCGCCTGCACCGCAGCCGACAGCGAGGAGTCCCGCACGGTCCGGCGTTCGTAGTAGTCGACCGCGCGGGCCTTGTCCTGGGCCGTGAACGCGTCGGGGAACCAGAACAGCGCCATCTGCAGGTCGGCCTGCTTGACGACCTGCCGGCGGTAGAGGTCGAAGTAGGGCGAGTGCAGCAGCAGCGGGTACTCCCGGTGGCCCTCGAAGTCCCACTCCGGCCGCTGGGTGAAGCCCGCGCACTGCTGGTGCACGCGCAGGTCCTCATCGTAGGGGACGGTGACGGCCGCGGCCGCGTCCCGCCAGGTGGCCTGCTCCTCCAGGTCCACGCCGAGGGACCGGGCCAGGTCGGGGTGGCGACCGCACGCCTCCGCCGCCGCCCGCAGGTTCTGCGCCGCGGCCAGGTTGGTGAAGAGGTTGTCGACCACGACGGCCGTGTACTCGTCCGGCCCCGTCACCCCGGCCACGTGCCAGCCGCCGCGCGCGTCGTGGTGCCCCAGCGACATCCACAGCCGGGCCGTCTCGACGAGCACGAGCAGGCCGCCGTCGGTCTCGAGGTCCTCGCTGCCCGTGACGATGCGGTACCGCTCGACGGCGGCGGAGATGTCCGCGTTGACGTGGAACGCCGCCGTCCCGGCCGGCCAGTACCCGCTGGACTCCTGCCCGCGGATCGTCCGCCACGGGAACGCGGCGCCGCCCAGGCCGAGCTCGGCGGCCCGCTGCCGCGCCGGCTCGATCGTGCGGGCCCGCCAGCGCAGCGCGTCCGCGGCCGCCTGCGGGGAGGTGTACGTCAGCACCGGCAGGACGTACGCCTCGGTGTCCCAGAACGTGTGCCCGTCGTACCCCGGACCCGTCAGGCCCTTGGCGGCGATGCCGCGCTGCTCGGCCCGGGCCCCGGCCTGCAGGACGTGGAACAGCGCGAACCGCACGGCCTGCTGGACCTCGGCGTCGCCCTCGACCTCGACGTCGGCGGCGTCCCAGAACTCCTCCAGGTAGGCGCGCTGCTCCTCCAGCATGCCCGCGAACCCGGTGAACCGGGCGCCGGAGAGGGCTCCGGCCACCTGGTCGCGCAGCGCGGGCGTGGACCGCAGCGCCGACCAGCCGTAGGCGAGGAACTTCGTCAGCCGCAGCTCCTGCCCCGGCTCCAGCATGGACACCACGGTCGTGCGGGCCCAGTCCTGCGCGCGGTGCGTCTCGACGTGCGCCCGGCCCGGCGCGTCCACGTGGTTCTCCATGCCGGCGGCCATCTGCAGGCCGCTGGCCCGGGTGCGGTGCACCAGGGTGGCCCCGGCCGGACCGCAGTCGCTCTCGACGGCCTGCAGGGGCGAGCGCAGGACGGCGGACACCCGCGGGTCCCCGGACTGCTCGGGCATCGCCGCGTTCGCCACCAGCTCCGACTGCAGCGTGACCCGGATCGGCTGGTCGACGGCCTCGACGACGTACTCGACGGCGGCGCAGGCGCGCTGGACGAACGAGACCAGGCGGGTCGAGCGGACCCGGATCCGCTGCCCCGCCGGGGACGTCCAGTCCACGGTCCGCGCGAGCGTCCCGGCCCGCAGGTCCAGCACGCGCTCGTGCGCGAGCAGCGTCCCGTACCGCACGTCGAACGGTTCGTCGTCGACGAACAACCGCACGAGCTTGCCGTCGGTGACGTTGACGACGGTCTGCCCGACCTCGGGGTAGCCGTAACCGGCCTCGGCGTGGGGCAGCGGCCGCTCCTCGTGGAAGGAGTTGAGGTAGGTCCCGGGCAGGCCGTGGGGTTCACCCTCGTCGAGGTTGCCGCGGAACCCGATGTGGCCGTTGGACAGGGCGAACACCGACTCGGAGGACCCGAGCAGGTCCAGCACCAGCTGCGTCTCGCGGACCTGCCAGGGCTCGACGGGGAAGGTCTCCTGGGAGATCACGAGGAGGTCCCCAGCAGGTCGGCGAGGTCGGTGACGACGAGCGTCGCGCCGTGCTCACGCAACGCGTCCGCGTGCCCGGGCCGCCCGGGGTGCCGGTCCACGCCGACGACGGCGCCGAACCCGCCGGCGCGGCCCGCGGCCACCCCGGATAGCGCGTCCTCGAACACGGCCGCCCGGCCCGGGTCGACACCGAGGGCGCGAGCGCCGGCGAGGTAGCTGTCGGGCGCGGGTTTGCCGGCGATGTGCTGCTCGCGCAACGTCACCCCGTCGACGCGCTCCTCGACGAGCCCGGCCAGCCCGGTGACCTCGAGCACCTGCCGGGTGTTCGCGCTGGAGGACACGACGGCCCGGCGCAGCCCCGCCTCGCGCGCGGCTCGCAGGTACCGCCGCGACCCCTCGTAGACGTCCACCCCGTCGGTCTCGATGCGCCGCAGCAGGTCCTCGTTCTTGCGGTTGCCCAGCCCGGCGACGGTGGTGTCCTCGTAGGGCTGGTCCGCGGGGTCGTCCGCCGAGCCCTCCGGCAGCACGACGCCACGGGAGGCGAGGAAGTCGCGCACGCCGTCGGCGCGGGGTTTGCCGTCGACGTGCCTCGCGTAGTCGTCGTCGGGGTCGAAGGCGCGGAACTCCTCCCCGGTGTGCTCGGCGTGCGCGCGCAGGAACGCGTCGAAGGTCGCCGTCCAGGCCCGGTCGTGGACCGCGGCGGTGTCGGTGAGGACCCCGTCGAGGTCGAACAGCAGCGCGGTCACGTGGTCAGGCAGTCCCAGCACGGTGCGAACCCTAGGAGGACACCGGGCGCGGCGCAGGTCGGTCGCGGTCCCTCGTGCCGCGGTGCGCCCCCGCCCCTGCCGTCGACGACGCACGACGGGTGCGCACCCGTGGCGGACCCGGGGACGCCCCCCGCCTCGCCCGGCGCCCCGGCGGGGTCCCCGCTCAGCCCTGCGCCGCCGACGGGGCGCGGTGGTGCGCGACGAGCCAGGGACCGAGGTCGCCGACCGGCATGGGGCGGGCGTGCACGAACCCCTGGACGTCGTCGCAGCCCAGGAGGCGCAACGCGTCCACCGTCGGCAGGTCCTCGGCGCCCTCGGCCACGACCCGCAGCCCGAGCTCGTGCGCCAGGCCGACGGTGGCGGCCACGATGGCGCGCACCCCGCCGTCGGTCAGCAGCCGCTGCGTGAAGGACCGGTCCACCTTCAGCTCGGTGGCGGGCAGGTCGCTGAGGTGGGCCAGCGAGGAGTACCCCGTCCCGTAGTCGTCGATGCTCAACCCGAACCCGAGGCGGCGCAGGGCGTGGCACAGGTCGAGCCCGGCGTCGGCCTCCTGCACGAGCGCGGTCTCGGTGACCTCCAGGACGACGGCCGCCGCGTCCAGGCCGCCGGCCAGGACGTCCTGCAGCAGGGGCAGCAGCGCCGGGTCGGACAGGTGGTCACCGGACAGGTTCACCGACACCGACAGCTCCGGCCACCCGCCCGCGCGCCACCGGCCGGCGTCGCGCGCGGCCGTCCGCAGGACGTGCACGGTGAGCGGACCGGTGAGGCCCTCGTCCTCCACCACGTCCAGGAAGGCCGCGGGGGGCAGCAACCCGAGCACGGGGTGCCGCCAGCGCACGAGCGCCTCCACCCCGCGCACGCGGCCGTCGGCGAGCGCGACCTGGGGCTGGTAGAAGACCTCGAGCTGGTCGACCGTGCCGTCGGCCGAGCCCTCGCGCCACAGCGCGTGCAGGTCGTCCGCCAGGCCCGCCCGCCGGCGGGCGGCCGCGTCGAGGACGGCGTCGTAGAGCCGGACGCCGGAGCGGGCCGCCTTGGCCTGGTACATGGCGGTGTCGGCGCGCCGGAAGAGCTCCGCACCGTCCCCCGCCGCCCCGCCGGTCGCCCCGTCGGTCGCCACGCCGATGCTCACGCCGGTCCGCCGCTCGTCCGCCCCCGCCGCGGCCAGCAGCTCGCCGGCCAGGGCCAGGGCGGTCCCCTCGTCGGGGTCGGGCACGAGGACGGCGAACTCGTCCCCGCCGAGGCGGCACAGGAGCGCACCGTCCGGGACGGTCCCGGTCAGCCGCTGCGCCACCGAGGCCAGCAGCCGGTCCCCGGTGTGGTGGCCGTAGCGGTCGTTGACCTCCTTGAAGCGGTCGACGTCGAGCACCAGCAGCGCCCGCCCCGGGGACGGTGCGGCGAGGGCGCGGTCGAAGGCGCGCCGGTTGGCCAGCCCCGTCAGCTCGTCGGTGAGGGCCTCCTGCTGCCGGACGGCGAGGGAGGACAGGTCGCCGATGAGGTGCACGACGCGGAAGCTGACGCCGACGACGGCGGCCGCGGCCCAGAGCACGGCGGGCGTCGTCGCCTGCGGCGGCAGGCGGGTGGCCCCGGCGAGCACCGCGACCCCGGCGGCCAGCACGACGAAGGCGCCCACCGTCAGCGACTGCGTCGTGGCGGGTTGGGGCCGGGTCGGGCGCACGGGCAGCTGCGAGGAGATCCCGACGCTGAGCACCAGGGCCGCGGCCCCGGGCACCGCCCACCCGGGCCGGCCGGTCCCCTCCAGCACCAGCCCGGCCAGCGCCGCGCCCGTCCCGGCGCTGAGGACCCAGGGCCGCAGGTCGGTCAGCAGCGCCGCCATGACCGCCACCGTCAGCGTCGTGCCGAGCACGACGAACAGGGCGGCGGCGCCGACGAGCACCGGCTGCACCCCGACCACCGCCGGCAGCGGCCGGCCCGTGGCCGCCAGGACCAGGTCGGCCACGGCGACGACGGCGAAGATGGCGCTGATCCCGTTGAGCCAGTCGCCCGGGTCGGCCGTGCGGGTGCTCGTCCGGTTCCACACGATGAGGCCGCGGTACAACAGGGCGCAGCCCGCGAGACCGGCCCCGGTCAGGGCGAGCGGGACGCCGGCCGCGAGGTCGAGCGCGGACCCGGCGGTCGCGACGAGCACCGCGGTGCGGAACCACCGCCACACGTCCCGTTCGGCCTCCACCCGGCGCACGCGCTCGTGCAGCAGCGCCAGGACCAGGGCGCCGGCCCCGGTGCGCAGCACGGCCACCGCCTGGCCCGGGCACAGCAGGGCCGCGGCGAGGGCCAGGAGCACGACCGCGACGAGCGGCACCACCGCGCGGGTGCAGGACCCCGACGTGCCGGGTGCGGCGCTCGCGCGGGGTCGGACGGTGCGACGGGTCATGGGGGTGCAGCGCTCCCGGTCGAGGGGGCACCCGGCCGGCTGCAGGTGACGACTGGGGATCGGCACCACGGGGGCCCGGGTGCAGCTCGCGGCTGCGGAACCGCCCGTCCGGCGCAGTCGCGGGCACCGGGCCCGCGCCGAGCCCGCACCGGGGCCCGCGCGAGGACCCGCGGGTCACCCGCCCAGCACAGCACGGGCTTGCCCCGTCCCGGCCGCGCAGGACACGCTGCCCGCGTGAGCAGAGTCGTCCGCTTCGAGCGGTGGGGCGGTCCCGACGTCCTGCGCGTCGTCGAGGTCCCCGCCCGCAGGCCCGACCCCACCGAGGTCCGCGTCACCGTCCGCGCCTCGGGCGTGACGGCGGGGGAGTCCGCCGCGCGCGAGGGCGCCCTGGCCGAGCTGTACCCGCGCGCCTTCCCGGCCGCCACCGGCTCGGAGTTCGCCGGGGTCGTCACCGACGTCGGGTCCCGCGCCCGCCGCTTCGCGGTCGGCGACGAGGTGCTCGGCTGGAGCCCGGAGCAGGGCGGGCACGCCGACGCCGTCGTCGTCCCGGAGAGCTCCCTCGTGCGCAAACCCGCCTCCGTCTCCTGGGAGGTCGCCGGTGCCCTCTACGTGGCCGGCGTGACGGCCTGGACGTGCGTGGAGTCCACCGGGGTCGGCGACGGCGACGTCGTGCTCGTCGTGGGGGCGGCCTCCGACGTCGGCACCCTCGTCGTCCAGCTCGCCCGGCTGTGCGGGGCCGAGGTCGTCGGCGTCGCCGAGCCGGTGCACCACGACTGGCTGCACGCGCACGGCGCGGACGCCGTCACCCCCGCCGACGCCGGTGCGCTGGCCCGCGTCGTGCACGAGCGCGCCGGACGCGTCGACGTCGTGGTGGACACCACCGGCGCCGACGTCGAGCACCTCGCCGAGGCCCTCGAGGTCCCCGCCTCCCGATGCGTGGCCACGCTGCCGCTGGAGGCCGACCTGGAGTTCGGGCCGGTCGCCCCCCGGCGCGCCGAGGTGCTGGCCGAGCTCGTCGACCTCCTCGCCGAGGACCGGCTGCACGTGCCCATCGCGGGCGCGTTCGCCCTCGACGACGTCGTCGAGGCGTTCGCGACGGCCGAACGCCCGCACCGGCAGGGGCGCATCGTCCTGCTGCCCTGAGCGGGGCCGGTCCGCACGGTCCCCACCCCGGCACCGGCCGGGCCCCGGCACGGCGTCGTAGGGTGCGGCGGTGGAACCCCTCCCCGCGACCCTCCCCGCCGACGGCGCCGCCCCCGAGCGCGTCCTGGACCGCACCTTCGCCGCGGTGCTGTTCGACATGGACGGCACGCTGGTCGACTCCACGGCCGCCATCGAGCGGTCCTGGACGACGTGGGCGATCGAGCACGGCGTGAGCGGCGAGGCGCTGCTGCGCGCGCACGGGCACGGCCGCCCCGCACCCGAGATCGTGGCCGACCTCGTCGGCCCGGAGGGTTACGCGGTGGCCGCGGCGCGCATCACCGAGCTGGAGGTCACCGACGTCGCCGGCGTCGTGCAGCTGCCGGGGGTCGCGGAGCTGCTGGCCGGGTTGACCCCGCGGCGCTGGGCCGTCGTCACCTCCTGCTCGGCGCCGCTGGCCGACGCCCGCCGGCGCGCGGCGGGGTTGCCCGATCCCGACGTGCTCGTCACCTTCGACGACGTGGCCCGGGGCAAACCCGCCCCGGACTGCTTCCTCCTGGGGGCGCAGCGCCTGGGGGTCGACCCCGCCGACTGCCTCGTGGTGGAGGACGCCCCCGCCGGGCTGGCCGCGGCGCGGGCCGCCGGGTGCGCGACGCTGGCCGTGCGCACGACCCACCCCGACGGTCCCCTGGACGCCGACCTCGTCGTGCCGCTGCTGTCGCAGGTGCGCCTGGACGACGGCCCCGACGGGGTGCGGGTCCGGCTCGTCTGACGGGTCCGCGGCTGGGTGGCGAGAGCCCCGGGACAGGGTGAGCCGGGTGCAGCGGTTCGCGCTGCGGCTCGGCGCTGACCGCCTCCCTCCGTCAGCTCGTCCTCGGGGACCGTGGTCGCGGTGGACGGGTGCACTCCTGCACCCGCCGGGGCGCGGTGCACCGCTCTGACGGAACCCGCTCCTGCTGACGCGGACCGGTGCTTCGAGAGCACGTCGGCGAGTGCGTGGGTCGAGGTGCTCGGGGCGTCCGGCCGCCGGTGCTGCCGGGGTGACGAACTGGGCGTGCGGTCCTCCTGCGCGGAGGCAGGTCAGGCAGCGGGCTCCATCTCGCTCTCCACGACCCACTTGTGGTTGACCATCGCCATGCCGTCGGCTTCGAAGTCGACCATGTAGGTCGTCTCGTCGGTGGAGCTGTCGATCGTCGCCGTGGCCCCCTGCATGCCGCTCATGTGGGTGGCGTCCAAGACCACCTCGGCTCCAGCGGGGAGCCGGTCGGGACCGGCGTCGCGCAGCTCCTCCTGGACCACCCACTTGTGGTCTTCGACCGGTGACCCTCCGGTGGTCGGCGTGTAGCTCACGGAGTAGGCGGTGGTGTCGAAGGCCCCCACCACGGTGCCGGTGACCCCGTCCATCCCCGGCATGTGGTCAGCGCGCAGCAGGACCTCGGTTCCCACCGGGTAGGTCGCAGCGGCCGCCTCGGTGATGCCCGCGGGAGGTGGACCACCGTCGGGGGCGTGGTCGTGGTGCTCGTGCCCCCCGTGGTCTCCGTGCCCCCCGTGGTGCTCGTGTCCCTCGTGCTCTTCGGAGTCGGCGCTGGTCCCGTTCGTGGAGGTCGTCGGGGCGGCGGCCGGTTCGGCGTCGCCGGTGGCGCACCCGGCCAGCAACACCCCCACGCTGAGCAATCCGGCAGCTGTCTTCGCCAACGGGCGGTCGTGCATCGTCATCTCATCCCTCACGAGGTGTGCGGACTCGCGCTCGGCCGTCGGTGCCGCGCGGACGGGGGATCCTATCGAGAACAGGTCTCAGGAGTCAGGGGGTCTCGACGGCCATCACGACCGCGACGTCGCGGGCCGCTCGGGACCGCGCACCACGCGGGACGACCGGAAGGTCGCCGGAACGGCGCGCGCGAACGTGCCGCACTGCGGAAGTGGTGCGTTGCAACCCGTTCGCCGCTCGTGAGCGGGTCGGAACGTACCACTCCGGCGTGTGCGCGCCGCGGACGTCGGCGTGAGCGGGCGGGCGGTCAGGACGCGAGCGGCGCGGATCGTCCACGACGGTTCCTCGGCGCCGGACCCGCCCTGCCGCACCGTCACGCGCCCGTCCACCCCCGGCCCCCGGAGGAGCGCGCCACGGTGGCGGTGGGGGCGCGGAGGTCGCCTGCGCCCCGGCCTGTAACGCGGGCGGGCCCGGCGTCGATGAGCCCCCCAGGGACCCGGTCGCTGCCCGGACCCCCGAGCGGGCAGCGACCGGGTCCCCCCACGTCCGGGGCGCCCGCCCCCGAGGGGGCGCGCGGCCGACGCGTGCGGTGGGCCGCGGGTGAGCCCCGTCGCGGTAACCTCGGCCCATGCCGACCGCCACCGCAGCACCGCCTCCCCGTCCGTTCGGGACGGTGCTGAGCGCGATGGTCACCCCCTTCCGGCCCGACGGGTCCCTCGACCTCGCCGCGGCGGGCGCGCTCGCCGAGCACCTCGTCGCCACCGGCCACGACGGGCTGGTCGTGAGCGGGACGACGGGGGAGTCGCCGACCACCTCCGACGAGGAGAAGGACGCGCTGCTGCGCACCGTCCTGGACGCCGTGGGGGAGCGGGTCGTCGTCGTCGCCGGCGTCGGCACCAACGACACCCGGCACACGGTCGACCTGGCCCGCGCCGCCGAGAAGGCCGGCGCCCACGGCCTGCTCGTCGTCACGCCGTACTACAACAAGCCCCCGCAGGCCGCTCTCCTCGCGCACTTCGAGACGGTCGCCGACGCGACGGGGCTGCCCGTCATGCTCTACGACATCCCCGCCCGCGCGGGGGTGCCGATCGAGACCGAGACCCTCCTGCGGGCCGCCGAGCACGACCGGGTCGTGGCGGTCAAGGACGCCAAGAGCGACCTGCACGCCACCGCGCAGGTCCTGGCCCGCACCGACCTGGCGTACTACTCCGGCGAGGACGCCCTCAACCTGCCGCTGCTGGCCCTCGGCGGGTCCGGCGTCGTCTCCGTCGTGAGCCACGTCGCCGGCCGCGAGCACGCCCGCATGATCGCCGCGGTCGACGCCGGTGACCTCGTGACGGCGCGCGCCGTCAACACCCAGCTGCTGCCCGCCGTCCGCGGGATCATGACGCGCACCCAGGGTGCCGTCGCCGTCAAGGCCGCCCTCGAGGCGACCGGCGTCCTGGCCGGCCGCACCGTGCGTCAGCCCCTGCTGGCCGCGACCGCGGCGGAGGTCGACGCGATCCGCGCCGACCTGGTGCTGGCCGGTCTGGCCCCGGACGCCTGAAGGACCCCGCCCCACCCGTTCGACCGTCGCGGCCCCCGGGCCGCAGGAGGAGCCGCATGAGCCACCCCCACCCCGAACTGACGTCCCCGCCGCCGCTGCCGAAGGGCGCCCTGCGCGTCTACGGCCTCGGCGGCCTGGGCGAGGTCGGGCGCAACATGACCGTCCTGGAGCACGAGGGCAAGCTGCTCGTCGTCGACTGCGGCGTGCTGTTCCCCGAGGACCACCAGCCCGGTGTCGACCTCATCCTCCCCGACTTCGGCCCGATCGCCGACCGGCTCGACGACATCGTCGCGCTGGTCCTGACGCACGGGCACGAGGACCACATCGGGGCCGTCCCCTACCTGCTGAAGCTGCGCCCGGACATCCCCCTGCTCGGTTCCCAGCTGACGCTGGCGCTCATCGAGGCCAAGCTCAAGGAACACCGCATCAAGCCGTACACCCTCGGGGTGCGCGAGGGGCAGAAGGAGCAGCTCGGCCCCTTCGAGTGCGAGTTCATCGCGGTGAACCACTCCATCCCGGACGCCCTGGCCGTCGCGGTCCGCACGAGCGCGGGCCTGGTCCTGCACACGGGCGACTTCAAGATGGACCAGCTCCCGCTGGACAACCGCATCACCGACCTCAACGCCTTCGCCCGCCTCGGCGACGAGGGCGTGGACCTGTTCTGCGTCGACTCCACCAACGCCGAGGTCCCCGGGTTCACCGCGCCCGAGCGGGACATCGGCCCGGTCCTGGAGCAGCTGTTCGGCCGCGCCGAGAAGCGCATCATCGTCGCCTCCTTCGCCTCCCACGTGCACCGCGTGCAGCAGGTGCTCAACGCCGCGGACGCGCACGGGCGCAAGGTGGCCCTCGTCGGTCGTTCGATGGTCCGCAACATGGGCATCGCGGCCGACCTGGGGTACCTGACGGTGCCGAAGAACCTGCTCATCGACCTCAAGCAGGTCGACGACCTGCCCGAGGACCGCGTCGTGCTCATGTGCACCGGTTCGCAGGGCGAACCCATGGCGGCCCTGTCGCGCATGGCCAACCGCGACCACCGCATCGCGATCGACGCCGGCGACACGGTGATCCTCGCCAGTTCCCTCATCCCGGGGAACGAGAACTCGGTGTACCGCGTCGTCAACGGGCTGGCCCGGCTGGGCGCGACGGTCGTGCACCAGCAGAGCGCGAAGATCCACGTCTCCGGCCACGCCAGCGCCGGGGAGCTGCTCTACTGCTACAACGTGCTCAAACCCCGCAACGTCATGCCCGTGCACGGGGAGATCCGGCACCTGCTGGCCAACGCCGAGCTCGCCGTCAAGACGGGTGTCCCGCGCGAGCGCGTCGTCATCGCCGAGGACGGCGTCGTCGTCGACCTGGTCGACGGCCGGGCGAGCATCGTGGGGGCCGTCCCGGTCGGGTACGTCTACGTCGACGGGTCCAGCGTCGGGGAGATCACCGAGGCCGACCTCAAGGACCGGCGCATCCTCGGCGAGGAGGGGTTCATCTCCATCTTCGTCGCGGTGGACTCGGTGACCGGCAAGGTCGTCTCCGGGCCGGAGTTCAACGCCCGCGGGTTCATCGGCGACGGTGACGACCGGTTCAACGCCGTCCGCAAGCGCGTGGAGAACGCGCTCAACGAGGCGTCCACCGGCCCGGTCGACACCTACCAGCTGCAGCAGATCGTCCGGCGCACCGTGGGGACCTGGGTGTCCCAGACGCACCGCCGCCGGCCGATGATCGTCCCGGTCGTCGTCACCGCCTGACCGGGCGGCGGGGGCGGGCCCGGGTCGCGGGTGGCCCGGCACCTCCCTCGCCGTGTCCGCAGGACTACGGACTGCGACCGGGGGTGCTAGGTTCACGCCGTGCAGACGCCTCCCCGGACCCGGTCGGAGGTCGCCTACTCCCCGCGGCACTCCACCGGCGGTTTCCTCGGCAGCCGGCCCGCGCGGGTCGTCGCCGCCGGGGTGACCCTCTCCTTCGGCGTCCTCGGCGGTGTCCTGCTCGTGGACCGCGCCGACGTGCCGGCCGGGTCCGCCCCACCGGTCGTGGGGACCCCCACCCCGTTCGCGGCGGCCGCACCGTCCTCGTCGTCCCCGGCCGCCCGGGTGCCCGCGTCCACCGCGCCGGGGACGGCCTCGCCCTCCTCCCCGCCGGGAGCGGGCACGGACGTTCCTGCCGCGTCGACGTCCTCGTCCTCGTCGGGGTCGGGGTCGGGGTCGGGGTCGTGGTCCGCGCCGGCCGGCCCCGTCGTCGAGGGGTCGACGCCGGCCGGTGCGGGTCACCCGGGGGTGACGCGGTCCCCGGCCGCGCCCGCTCCCACCGGGACGACCGCGCCGAGGACCGTCCCGACGCCACCGGAGGGCCCGGCACCGACCGGGCCGGCCCCGACCGAGCCCACACCGACGGACCCCGCCCCGACCGGGCCCGCTCCGACCGGGCCCGCTCCGACCGGGCCCGCTCCGGCAGACCCCGCGCCCGCAGACCCCGCGCCCACCGCTGCCGGGGCGGGCGCCCCCGACCTGCTGTCGGCCTCCGTCGAGCTCCCCGTGCCCCTGCCGGAGCACCTGAGCCCCCCCACCGGGTCGGTGACGGTGCAGGTGCCGCTGCCCCACCCCGTCACGGTCACCGGCGAGGTGAGCACGCCCACCCCGGGGCAGGTGCGCGTGCAGGTGCGCGTGCAGACCCCGGCCGAACCCGGCCGACCGTCCACCCCGCAGCAGTCCGTCGCCCCGGTCCTGGACCGGGCCGTGCGCCAGCCCACCCCGTCCGAGGGGCCCGACGGGTCCTGAGCCGGGCCGGTCAGCGGCGCCGCAGGGGAGAACCGGCCGCCGACGCCACCTGACCCACCACGACCTCCAGCGGCCCGCGACCCGCGACGAGGCGCCAGGCGGTCGCCCCGACCAGCGCGACGACCACGTGCAGACCCCACAGGCGCAGGGACTGCTCGTCCGTGCCGGCCAGGGCCAGCACGTGCCCGGTGTAGACCGTCAGCGGCATGGCGCCCACGGCGGCCACCGGGACGAGGAAGCGCGTCACCGCCGCGGGCAGCAGGCACGCCGCACCGATGACCACGAGCGCCGTGCCGGCCGTGTGCAGGAGGTCGAACGGCGTCCCCGAGTGCGGTGCGACCACCGCGAGCCACCACGGCGAGTCCGTGGGGACGGTGCCGTAGAAGTCGGTGCCGTCCGGTCCGGCCGACGGCCCGGCCACGACCCGCAGGGCGGCGAGCCCCCCACCGGGTCCCAGCAGCACCCCGCTGGCCAGCCACGCGGCCGCGGCCAGCACCGCGCCCACCCCGAGGACGCGCAGCGCACCGGCGCTCGCGCGCAGGTCCACCCGTGAGACCGCCAGCCCGAGCACGAGGTACCCGGCCCAGCCGACGACCGGGTAGTAGCCGGTGAGGGCCAGCGTCTCCAGCAGGTCGCCCGGGCGGGTCAGCCAGCCCAGCGTCGGCTGCTCGTACTGCGACGGCAGGCCCGCCGCGCGGCGCACCGCGAAGGACAGCAGCGGAGCCAGGGCCAGCCAGGCCACGCCCAGGACCGCCAGGCGGCGCGCCGGCCACCACAGGAACGGCAGCACGACGGCGAAGGCGACGCCGTAGTACGGCAGGATCACCGCGACCCGGCCGCCGGCGTCCACGAGCAGCAGGCCCAGGAGGGCCACGAGCAGGCCCCGGACGAGGACGGAGGTGCGGGCGGCGGCGCGGTCGTGCCCGTCGCGGCGCGTCGCCAGCCCCAGGGAGAGCCCGGCCAGGACGGCGAACAGGCCCGAGGCGCGGCCGTGGGCGAGGGAGTACAGGGCGCCGGCGGCCCCGGGCGCCTCCTGCCCGGGCAGGACGTGCACGGCCATCATCCCCGCGACCGCGACGGCCCGGGCCAGGTCGACCCCGACCAGGCGGCCGGGGGCGGTGGTGGTGGCGGTGGTGGGCGGGGGCACGGGGCCAGTCTGCCGGTGCGGTCCCGGGGGCCGGTCGCGGCGTGTCGGCGGCGGTCCCGCCGCCGCGCGGGAGAGGCTGGGACCCGGCTGGGCGCTCGCCCGGGCGGAGCAGTCGTGCCCGGGTACGGTGACCGCATGGCCACCCGGGGCGCGACCGCGCGAACGACCAAGCGCACCAGCAGCAGGGGAGGGGCCTCGACCGTGGCGACCGGATCGCGAGGTGGCACGAAGTCCGGCACGAAGCCGGCGGCGGGGGGCAAGGCCCCCGCGCGCTCGAGCGGCGGCCGGGGCGCGCGTCCCGCGGCCGGCCGCTCGGGGAGCAGGCCCGCCGCCAAGCGCGCCCCCGTGCGCACGGAGCCGTCCTGGCCGGTGCGCGCGGTCACGGCCGTGTGGATGGGTTTCGCGCACCTCGTCGGCGGGGCCGCCCGGCGCGTCGGGACCGGCGCCCGCGACCTCGACCCCGAGCTGCGCCGCGACGGCGCCGGCTTCGCCCTGCTGGCCCTGGCGATCGTCGTCGCCGCCCGCGAGTGGTGGGGCCTGCCCGGCCGCGCCGGCGCCTTCGTCCACACCGTCGTCGCCGGGACGTTCGGCGAGGTCGCCCTCGTGCTGCCCGTCGTGCTCGTGGGCCTGTCGGTGCACCTGCTGCGCCACCCCGACCACACCCAGACCACCACGCGCGCCGTCGTGGGCTCGATCGCCCTGACGCTGGCCACGGCCGGCCTCGTGCACCTGGCCACCGGCGCCCCGTCCCCGACCGGGCCCGAGGGCGCCGGTGCGGTCACCGACTCCGGCGGGATGCTCGGCTTCCTCGTGGCCGGTCCCCTGACGACGGCCCTGACGGCGTGGGTCGTCGTGCCGATCCTCGTGCTGCTCGGCTTCTTCGGCGTGCTCGTCCTCACCGCCACGCCGGTGCACGCCATCCCGTCCCGCGCGCGCGAGGCCTACGAGCGGCTGACCCACCACCCGCACCGGCCCGCGCCCGAGGAACGCCCCTCCCGGGGGGACCTGCCCGCCAGCGCCCTGGCCCGCCAGCGCGCGGCCCGCGCGCTGGAGGCCGGGCCGGGGCAGGACGACGCCCCGCCGCGCCGGCGCGGGCGCAAGGCCCAGGAGGCGCGCGAGGCGGAGGAGGCCGCCGCCCGCGTCGGGGACGAGGCCTTCGAGCAGGCCGCCATCACCGACGCCGCCGTCGAGGGGACCGGACGCCGGCCCCGCCCCGGCGAGCGCCGCGCCGTGCCCTCCGACGTCCCGTCCGTGCGCGAGGCGCTGGCCGCCGACGGCGGCCCCGCCGCGCCCGTCGTCGACGGGGCCTCCGTGCCCGCCAGCAAGCCCGCGGACCTCGCCCCGCCGGAGGCCACCCCGCTGCCGCCGCGCATCGAGCAGCTCACCCTCGCCCCGGACGTGACGTACACGCTGCCCGAGGCGGCGGCCCTGACGCCGGGGACCCCGCCGAAGGAGCGCAGCGCCGCCAACGACCGCGTCGTCGAGGCGTTGTCGGGGGTGCTGGACCAGTTCGACATCGACGCGCGCGTCACCGGCTTCTCCCGCGGCCCGACGGTCACGCGCTACGAGGTCGAGCTCGGTCCCGGGACGAAGGTCGAGCGCGTCACCCAGCTGTCCAAGAACATCGCCTACGCGGTGGCCAGCGCCGACGTGCGCATCCTGTCCCCGATCCCCGGCAAGTCCGCGATCGGCATCGAGATCCCCAACAGCGACCGCGAGACGGTCTCCCTCGGCGACGTCCTGCGCTCGCACGCGGCGACCTCGACCGAGCACCCGATGGTCATGGGGGTCGGCAAGGACGTCGAGGGCGGGTTCGTCGTGGCCAACCTGGCGAAGATGCCGCACCTGCTCGTCGCCGGGGCCACCGGCGCCGGGAAGTCGAGCTTCGTGAACTCGATGATCACCTCGATCCTCATGCGGTCCACGCCGGACGAGGTGCGCATGGTCCTGGTCGACCCCAAGCGCGTCGAGCTGACGATCTACGAGGGCATCCCGCACCTCATCACGCCGATCATCACGAACCCGAAGAAGGCCGCCGAGGCCCTGGAGTGGGTCGTGCGCGAGATGGACGTCCGCTACGACGACCTCGCCGCGTTCGGATTCAAGCACGTCGACGACTTCAACAAGGCGGTGAAGGCGGGCAAGGTCACGCCGCCGGAGGGCTCGCAGCGGGTGCTGCACCCCTACCCGTACCTGCTCGTGATCGTCGACGAGCTGGCCGACCTCATGATGGTCGCCCCCCGCGACGTCGAGGCGTCCATCCAGCGCATCACGCAGCTGGCGCGCGCCGCCGGGATCCACCTGGTCCTGGCGACCCAGCGCCCCTCGGTCGACGTCGTCACCGGGCTCATCAAGGCCAACGTCCCCTCCCGGCTGGCCTTCGCGACGAGCTCGCTCGCCGACTCCCGCGTGGTCCTGGACCAGCCCGGTGCCGAGAAGCTCGTCGGCCAGGGCGACGCGCTGTTCCTGCCGATGGGCGCCTCCAAGCCCATGCGCGTGCAGGGGGCCTGGGTCACCGAGAGCGAGATCGAGGCCGTCGTCTCGCACGTCAAGGCGCAGCTGCGCCCCGTGTACCGCGAGGACGTCGTCGCGCCGACGCAGAAGAAGCAGATCGACGAGGAGATCGGCGACGACCTCGACGTGCTGCTGCAGGCCGCCGAGCTCGTCGTCACGACGCAGTTCGGTTCCACGTCGATGCTGCAGCGCAAGCTGCGGGTCGGGTTCGCCAAGGCGGGCCGGCTCATGGACCTGCTGGAGTCGCGCGGCGTCGTGGGCCCGAGCGAGGGGTCCAAGGCCCGCGACGTGCTCGTGCGCCCCGACGACCTGCCCGCCACCCTCGCCCTCATGCGCGGTGAGGAACCGCCGAGCGCGCAGGAGCCCGCGGGCGAGCCCGAGGTCGTCGACGGGGACGGGTCCGAGGACGCCTGGGAGCTGCTCGACCGCCGCTGACCCCCGCTCGGCCTCGGCGCGGGTGGCGTCGACGAGGCCGAGCCGGGGGCGACGACACGTCACGGAGAGCGAGCAAGGCGTCGCCTGTCGGTGACTCTCCGTGTAACTTTGAACCATGGACGCGCCCCGACCCACCGAGCCCGTCCGGCTGCCCGGCGATCGCCGCGACGGCGAGCGCCGAGACCTCGACCTCCTCGTCTGGGACGCACCGAACATCGACATGACGCTGTCCTCGATCCTCGGGTCGCGGCCGGCGTCCTCGGACCGCCCGCGCTTCGACGCCATCGCCCGCTGGTTCCTCGCCGAGGCCGCCGACCACGAGGTCGAGGGCTGCGTGTTCACCAACGTCCACCCGACGAGCGCGGTGTCGCTGCGGGGCTGGATCGAAGCGCTGCGCAACTTCGGGTACGCCGTGTTCGCCCGGCCCAAGGTGCACCCCGAGGACGACGTCGACGACGCGATGCTGCAGCACATCGCCTCCCGCCGGGCCAGCCACCGGCTGCGCCGCGTGGTCGTGGCCAGCGGGGACGGGCGCAACTTCCTGGCCCCCCTGGAGGAGCTGCACCGCGCGGGGGTGCGCGTGGTGGTGCTGTCGTTCGCGGAGGTCGCCGGCTACGCGCAGGAGTCCCCGCTCATCGAGTTCGTCGACCTCGAGGACGTGCCGGGCTCGTTCCAGGTCTCCCTGGGCCGCACCCGGCTGACGGCCCTGCCGCCGGACGGGGGCTGGTTCCGGCCCACCCGGCCCATGCGCGCGCTCCTGGAGGAGGGGGCGTCCCTGGACCACCCGCACGCTCCCGAACCCGCCCGCGACGCCGACCCGTCGCGCGTCGGTCCCCCCGCCCCGCACGCGCCGGACGCGCCCGCGCCCGGGGCCCCCGACGTGGGGGAGGTGGCGCGGGCCCAGCCCCCGCACGCCCCGCGGCCCCGCACCGCCTGAGCGGGCCTGAGCGCGCCTGACCCCGCGGTCGGGCGGGACCGGGTCCGGGGCCACGTACCCTGGATCGGTGCCCGCCACCCCCACCCGTTCCGTCGCCCTGGTGACCCTCGGCTGCGCCCGCAACGACGTCGACTCCGAGGAGCTCGCCGGGCGCCTCGCCGACGCCGGCTGGACCCTGGTCGAGGACGCGGACGGCGCCGACGTGGCGGTCGTCAACACCTGCGGGTTCGTCGAGCAGGCCAAGAAGGACTCCATCGACACGGTCCTGGCCGCGGCCGACCTCAAGGAGGCGGGGCGGACGAAGGCCGTCGTCGCGGTCGGGTGCATGGCCGAGCGCTACGGCAAGGACCTCGCCGAGTCCCTGCCCGAGGCCGACGCCGTCCTCGGGTTCGACTCCTACGGGGACCTGTCGAGCCACCTCGAGGCGATCCTGCACGGCGAGGCGCGCGAGTCCCACGTCCCGCGCGACCGCCGCACGCTGCTGCCGCTGGCCCCGGCCGACCGGCAGGCCGCCCGTGCCGCCACCACCGTCGCCGAACCCGACCTGCCGGAGGGCCTGGCCCCCGCGAGCGGTCCGCGGGTCGTGCGCCGACGGCTCGGCTCGGGCCCGTGGGCGCCGGTCAAGATCGCGGCGGGCTGCGACCGCCGCTGCTCGTTCTGCGCCATCCCCGCCTTCCGCGGGTCCTTCGTCTCCCGGCCCGCGGGCGAGGTCCTCGCCGAGACGCGGTGGCTGGCCGGGCAGGGCGTCAAGGAGGTCTTCCTCGTCAGCGAGAACACCACCTCCTACGGCAAGGACCTCGGGGACCTGCGGGCGCTGGAGGCCCTGTTGCCGCAGGTCGCCGCCGTGGAGGGCATCGAGCGGGTCCGCGTCTCCTACCTGCAGCCGGCCGAGGTCCGTCCCGGTCTGCTGGACGCCCTGACCGCCACGCCCGGGGTCGTGCCGTACTTCGACCTGTCGTTCCAGCACTCCGCGCCGAACGTGCTGCGCCGCATGCGCCGCTTCGGCAGCACCGACGCCTTCCTGGCCCTGCTGGAGCAGGTGCGCGAACGGTTCCCGACCGCGGGCGTGCGGTCCAACGTCATCGTCGGCTTCCCCGGGGAGACCGAGGACGACGTCGAGGAGCTGTGCTCCTTCCTCGAACGCGCCCGGCTCGACGTCGTCGGGGTCTTCGGCTACTCCGACGAGGACGGCACGGAGGCTGCGACCCTCGAGGGGAAGCTGCCCGAGGACGTCGTCGCCGCCCGCGCCGACCGCGTCAGCCGCCTCGTCGAGGAGCTGGTCGCCCAGCGCGCCGAGGAACGGCTCGGGGAGGTCGTCGAGGTGCTCGTGGAGTCCGTCGTGGACGAGGACGGCGACCCGCACGTCGTCGGCCGCGCCGCCCACCAGGGACCGGACGTCGACGGCGAGACCGAGCTGGACCTGCCGCCGGGCGTGACGGTCGCCGTCGGCGACGTCGTGCGCGCCCGGGTCACGGGGGTCGCCGGGGCCGACCTCCTCGCGGAGCCGCTGGTGGGGACTACGGTCGGGGCATGAGCACCAAGGCGGGTCTGCACTGGAACACGCACCGGGTGCACCTGCCGAACGCGCTGACGGTGCTGCGGATCGTCTTCGTGCCGGTGTTCGTCTGGTTCCTGGCCGCCGACGGCGGCACGAACTGGCGCTGGCGGCTCGCCGCGACGGTCGTCTTCGTCGCCGCCAGCATCACCGACCGCTACGACGGGCACCTGGCCCGCCGCTGGGAGGTCGTCTCCGACTTCGGCAAGATCGCCGACCCCATCGCGGACAAGGCGCTCATCGGCGCCGGCCTGCTCGTCCTGTCCCTGCAGGGACGGCTGTGGTGGTGGATGACCGTGGTCATCCTCGCCCGCGAGCTGCTCGTCACCCTGCTGCGCTTCATCGTCATCCGCCGCGGGGTCATCCCCGCCGCCAAGGGCGGCAAGATCAAGACGGTCGTGCAGACGGTCGCCGTGGGGCTGTTCGTCCTGCCGCTGCCCGCCGCGCTGGACCCGCTGTGCCTGGCCGTCATGGCGGTCGCGGTCGTCCTGACGGTCTGGAGCGCCTGGGCGTACTTCGTCGCCGGGGCCAGGCTCCTGCGCCCGTGACGGCCGGCCCCGCCGCCGACGCGCACGCGGTGGTCGCGGCGCTGACCGCCGCCGGTCGTACCGTCGCCACGGCCGAGTCGCTGACCGGCGGCCTGCTGTGCGCGACCCTCGTCGACGTCCCGGGCGCCTCGGCCGTCGTCCGCGGCGGCGTCGTGGCCTACGCCACCGCGCTGAAGGTGAGCGTCCTCGGGGTCGACGCCGCGGCCCTCGCGCGCACCGGTCCCGTCGACGGCGCCGTCGCCGAGCAGATGGCCCGCGGTGCCCGCCGAGTGCTGGGTGCCGACGTCGGCCTGGCCACGACGGGCGTCGCCGGACCGGGCCCGGCCGACGGCTTCCCCGCGGGGACGGTCTTCGTCGGGCTGGCGGCCGACGAGCTGCCCGGTGGGGCCCGGCACGTGCGGCTCGACGTGCCGGGCGAGCGGCCCGCGGTCCGCCGGGAGACGGTGCGCGCGGTCCTGGCCGAGCTCGCGGCCCTGCTCGCCGCCCCCGCGGAGGAACACGACGACCCCGCGGGGAGTTGAGCCAGACGTGCGCAACTCCGTTCCCACCACCACCTCCGCGCCCCGTCCGGGGTACGGTGGTGGTTCCACCACAGGCAGCCACCGAGCAGGTCCGGACGGACGACCGGCGTTGCGCGGACTGCCACCTCGACTCCCTGAGGGAGGCCGTCGCATGGTCGTGCTCCGCCGGACGATCGGTGACGTGCTGCGTGACGAACGGCGCGGGCAGCAGCGCACCCTGCGCGAGGTCTCCTCGACGGCCCGGGTGTCCCTGGGGTACCTCAGCGAGGTCGAACGCGGCCAGAAGGAGGCCTCCAGCGAACTGCTGGCCTCCATCTGCACCGCCCTGGACGTGCCCCTGTCCGAGGTCCTGGGCGAGGTGACGCGGCGCATCGCCGACGAGGAGGGCCCGGGCGCACGTCGTCGCTACGCCGCCGAGGGGATCGTCCCGACCCCCGCGGCACCCCGCCCCATCAGCCCCGAGGTGGCCGACCGGGCCGAGGCGGCCGACGCCCCCGGCAGCGCCCTCGACACCGATCTGGACTCGATCGTCGAGCAGGCCGTCGACTCGGTCGTCGACCACGCCATCGACTCCGCCCTCGGGGAGGTGCCGAGCCGGGAGTTCTCCGTCGAGCTCGAGGGCCTGCCGGCCGAGCTGGAGCTCATCGTGCGCCGACGCCTCATCCCGGCGGCCTGAGCCCGGGTCACTTCCGCGTGCGGTAGGTGCGCGCGGCCTGCGGCCGGCTGGAGCTGCCCAGCGGGCGCTGCGGCCGGCCGTCGTCCGTCGGGGCGGGGCCGCGCTGGCAGCCGGGGCAGTAGAACGCCGTCCGGTCCTGCGGCGGGTCCCCGATCACCGCCACCCGCACGGTGGCGCCGCACCGTAGGCACGGCAGCCCCGAGCGGGCGTGGGCGTAGTTCTGCCGGCCCCGGCGCAGGTCGCCCGTGGTCACCTGGTCGGCGCGGTCCTTGTTGAGGTCCAGCAGCCGGTGCACCAGCGCCACGAAGGCCGCCGGGTCCTCCAGGTCCCGCACCGGCGACCAGGGCGTGAGCCGGGCCAGGAAGCACGCCTCGGCCAGGTAGAACGTGCCCACCCCGGCCAGGACGCGTTGGTCCAGCAGCGCCGCCCCCAGCTCGCGGTCGGGGTCGGCGAGGAGCCGGCGACCGGCCTCGCCCGGGTCCCAGCCCGGACCCAGCAGGTCCGGGCCGAGGTGGCCGACGAGCTCGTCCTCGCGGTCGGTGGTCACCAGGTCGAGCATCCCCAGCTTGTGGCCCACGGCCGTCCACACGTCGGTGCCGAGCACGGCGCGGACACCGGAGGCCGAGCGGCGCCCGCGGGGGTCACCGGTCCGCTCGACGTACCAGGACCCCTCCATCCGCAGGTGGCTGTGCAGCGTGAGGGCCGGGTCCTGGGTCCCGTCGAGCGCCGGGCCGGCCGCGATGCGCGTCAGGAGGTGCTTGCCGGCGCTGACGACCTCGACGACCTTGCGGCCGGTGAGGTCGACCGTGGCCAGGCTCGGCCAGCGCAGGTCGCTCGCGGTGAGCTCTCGGCCGGCCAGGGCCCGGTGCAGGCGCCGCGCGGTGCGCCAGACGACGTCTCCCTCGGGCACCCCTCAGCTCCGGATCCGCAGCCCGCGGGGCGTCGCGTGGAACCCGGCGGCCTCCAGGGCCCGGCCCAGCGGGGAGTCGGCGGCCAGGACGCCGCTGCCGTCGGCCTTCTCCACGGTCAGCTTGCCCAGCACCCCGTCGCGCACGGCCAGGGCCAGGGCGTCGGCCGCCGGTTGCAGCACGTCCTCCTGCGCCGTCCAGGACAGCACCGACCGGCCCCCGCGCTCGACGTACAGGGCGAGCTCGCCGTCGACGAGGACGACGAGGGCACCCGCCTTGCGGCCCGGCCGGTGCCCGCTCGCCCCGGCGCTGCCCTCGGGCCGTTCGGGCCACGCCAGGGCGGCGCCGTAGGGGTTCGCCGGGTCGGTCGCGGCCAGGACGAGGGCACCGGGCCCGGTGTCCGACGCACCGCGCCGCTGCGACGGGCTCGCCCCGCCCACCGGTTTCGCCGTGTCCCGCAGCCGGTCCACCGCGCCCGTCGTGGCGAACTGGGACGCGCCGAGGCCCTCGACGAAGTACCCGCGGCGGGCCCGGCCGGCGTCCTCGAACGCCGACAGCACCTTGTAGACCGCCGCGAACCCGCCGGGGACGCGCTCGCTGCCGACGGCGCCGCGGGTCAGGACGCCGTGCCGGTCCAGCAGCACCTCGGCGCTGGCGTGCGCGCGCACCGTCGCGTCGGTCTCGACCTCGGGCAGCGCCGACCAGCGTCCCGCCGCCGACGGCGGTCCGCCGCGGGAGGGCAGTTCCAGGCGCCGGGTGCCGCGGGGGGCGCGACCGGGCCGGGCGTAGCGCGTCCGGGGCGCCGACGCGCGCGGCTTGTGGGCCCCGCGGCCGCTCAGGCGGTTGCGCAACGGCGCCAGGGTGTCGTTGGTCAGCCGGCCCGCCCACACCAGGTCCCACAGCACCGCGGTGAGCCCGGGGTCGTCGCTCGAGCCGACCGCCTCGGACAGGGCCCGGAAGAAGTACGCGCCCCCACCACCGAGCGCGTCCAGGACGGCCCGGTGCAGCTCGGTGTCCACCTCGACGTCGGCCTCGGCCGGGTCCGGCAGGGTCAGCGGGGCGAGGTCGGCCGGGTGCAGCGAGACCCACCCGTCGTCACCGGGCAGGCTGCCGTGACCGGACCACACGACCTCCCCGGCCGCGGTCAGCTCGTCGAGCATCGACGGCACGTAGCCTTCGACGCGGGAGGCCAGGACGAGCGGTTCCAGGGCGCTGGCCGGCACGACCGCACCGGCCAGCTGCTCCACGACCCGCAGCACCCCGTCGACGCCGCGCATCCGCTGGCGCAGTCCGGTGCTCACGCCCTGCCAGGCGGGCAGGAAGCGGGCCAGGTCCCGGGGCGGGACGGGTTCGACGTCGGCGCGCAGCGCGGCCAGCGAGCGGCGGCGCAGGATGCGCAGGACGTCGGCGTCGCAGAACTCCAGCCCCGTCCCGCCCGGGCGCAGCTCGCCCTCGACGAGGCGCCCGGAGGCCTGCAACCGGCGCAGGGCGTCGTGCGCCACCGCCCGGCCCACGCCGAAGCGGGCCGCGGCGTCGGCCGCCGTGAACGGGGCGCGGGTGCGGGCGTACCGCCCGAACAGCTCGCCCAGCGGGTCGGCCACCGGTTCGGTGAACGCCTCGGGGATGCCGACGGGCAGCGGGGTGCCCAGGCCGTCGCGCAGGCGCCCGGCGTCTTCGATGACGGCCCAGTGCTCCTGGCCGGCGATCCGGACCCGGATGAGCCGGCGCGCGTCCTCCAGCCCCGCCAGCCAGCGCGTCGCGTCGCCCTCGCTGCGGGCGGCGACCTCGGCGGTCGTCAGCGGGCCGAGCACGCGCAGCAGGTCCGCGACGTCCTCGGCGTCGGTGGACCGGCGCTCGGGGACGAGCCGCTGCAGCTCGTCCTCGGTGCGCTGCACGGCCTCGGGGTCGAGCAGGTCGCGCAGCGCGGCCCCCTCCCCGCGGCCGAGCAGTTCGGCCAGCAGGCTCGGGTCCAGGGCCAGCGCCGCGGCCCGCCGCTCCGCGAGCGGGGAGTCGCCCTCGTAGAGGAACTGCGCGACGTAGCCGAACATCAGGCCGCGGGCGAAGGGGGAGGGTTGGGGCGACTCGACCTCGACGATGCGGACCTTGCGGGCGGCCAGGTCGGTCATGAGCTGTTCGAGCCCGGTCACGTCGAAGACGTCGGACAAGCACTCGCGCACCGTCTCCAGCACGATCGGGAAGCTCGCGAACCGGCTCGCGACCTGCAGGAGCGAGGCCGCGCGCTGACGCTGCTGCCACAGCGGCTGGCGCCGGCCCGGCTGCCGGCGGGGCAGCAGCAGGGCCCGGGAGGCGCACTCGCGGAACCGGGACGCGAACAGCGCCGAACCGCCGATCTCGGCCGTCACGAGCTCGGCCACCTCGTTCGCCTCCAGGGCCACGAGGTCGGCCACGTCGGGGGCCTGCCCCTCGGGCAGGTCCAGGTCCGGTAGCCGCAGGACGATCCCGTCGTCGGCGGGCATGGCCTGCACGTCGACGCCGAACCGTTCGCGCATCCGGGCGCCGAGGGCCAGCGCCCAGGGGGAGTGGACCTGCCCGCCGAAGGGGGAGTGCAGGCAGATGCGCCAGTCCCCGAGCTCGTCGCGGAAGCGCTCGACGACGATCGTGCGGTCGTCCGGGACGTGCCGCGTCGCCTCCTGCTGCTCGGTGAGGTAGGCGAGCAGGTTCCCCGTGGCCCAGTCGTCCAGGCCCGCGGCCAGCACCCGCTCGCGCGCGGCGTCCCCGCCGAAACCCCCGTCGAGGGAGCCGAGTTCGCGGACGAACTCCCCGAGCGCGCGGCCGAGCTCGGCGGGCCGGCCCAGGGCCTCCCCGTGCCAGAACGGCAACCGCCCCGGCTGCCCCGGGGCCGGCGTCACGAGGACGCGGTCGTGGGTGATGTCCTCCACCCGCCACGCCGAGGACCCCAGCGTGATGACGTCCCCCACGCGGGACTCGTAGACCATCTCCTCGTCGAGCTCCCCGACGCGCCGCCCCGGCCCCTCGCCGGAGGCCAGGAACACCCCGAACAACCCGCGGTCGGGGATCGTCCCGCCGCTGGTCACCGCGAGCCGTTGCGCCCCGGGGCGCCCGGTGAGGGTGTCGGTGACGCGGTCCCACACCAGCCGCGGGCGCAGCTCGGCGAACTCCTCGCTCGGGTACCGCCCGGACAGCATGTCCAGGACCGCGTCGAGCACCGCGCGCGACAACGTCGCGAACGGGGCGGCGCGCTGGGCCAGGGCCAGCAGGTCCGGCACCGTCCACTCGTCCATCGCCACCATCGCCACGACCTGCTGGGCCAGCACGTCGAGGGGGTTCGCCGGGACGCGCAGCTCCTCGATCCGGCCGTCGCGCATGCGCTCGACGACCACCGCCGTCTGCAGCAGGTCGCCGCGGAACTTAGGGAACAGCACCCCGCGGGAGACCGCGCCGACCTGGTGGCCGGCGCGGCCGACGCGCTGCAGCCCGCTGGCCACGCTGGGCGGGGACTCGACCTGCACGACGAGGTCGACCGCGCCCATGTCGATGCCCAGCTCCAGGCTCGACGTCGCGACGACGGCGGGCAGCCGGCCGGCCTTGAGGTCCTCCTCGATGAGGGAGCGCTGCTCCTTCGAGACCGACCCGTGGTGGGCGCGGGCCAGGACGGGGGGCCGGTTCTGCGCGTGCCCGGCGGCACCCATCACCTCGGCCGGGGGAGCCGCGGGGGTGTCCCCGTCCTCCCCCTCCGGGTTCAGCCGCTCGTCCCAGACCTCGTTCAGGCGGGCGGTGAGCCGTTCGGACAACCGGCGGGAGTTGGAGAACACCAGCGTCGAGCGGTGGTCGGCCACGAGGTCGACGATGCGTTCCTCCACGTGCGGCCAGATGCTCGCCCGGCGCGGGTCCCCCGCCGCCTGGCCCGTGAGGTCGTCCGGGTCCTCCGCGCCGCGGCCGGAGGCGTCCAGGTCGCTCATGTCCTCGACGGGCACGACGACCCGCAGGTCGAACTCCTTCGTCGACGGCGGCTGCACCACGGTGACGGGCCGGCCGCCGGAGACCCACTCGGCGACCGTCTGCACCGGGCGCACCGTCGCCGACAACCCGACGCGCTGGGTGGGTTCCCCGCCGGCGGCGGCGACGAGCGCGTCGAGGCGTTCCAGCGACACCGCCAGGTGCGCCCCGCGCTTGGACCCCGCCATGGCGTGGACCTCGTCGAGCACGACCGTGCGCACCCCGCGCAGCTGCTCGCGCGCCTTCGACGTCAGCAGCAGGAACAGCGACTCCGGTGTCGTGATGAGCACGTCCGGCGGGGTGCGGGTGAACCCGCGGCGCTCCTCGGTCGAGGTGTCCCCCGAGCGCACGCCCACGCGCACGTCGGGGACGGGCAGGCCCAGGCGCTGCGCCGCCTGCCGGATGCCCGTCAGCGGGGAGCGCAGGTTGCGCTCCACGTCGACGGCGAGGGCCTTGAGGGGGGAGACGTACAGCACGCGGCAGCGGTGGTCCTTGTCCTCCGGGACCGGTTCGGCGGCCAACCCGTCGAGGGCCCACAGGAACGCCGACAGCGTCTTGCCCGACCCCGTCGGGGCCACGACGAGCGCGTGCTGGCCGCGGCTGACGGCGTCCCACGCACCGAGCTGGGCCGGGGTCGGGGCCTCGAACGCCCCCGTGAACCACGCCCGGGTGGCCTCGGAGAACCGCCCCAGCACCTCCGGCGCGGACAGGTCGGCGGCCGCTGCGGCGGGACGGGGCGTGCTCACCTCGTCATGACACCACCCGCCTCCGACACGTGCGCCTCGTGACGGCGGCCCGTGGGCCCCGTGGCACCCTGGCGCCCATGCGCGTCAGCGAGTTCTGGACCCTGGTCACCGACGAGTTCGGGGACGCCTACGGGCGCTCGCTGGCCGCCGACCAGCACCTGCTGGCCCTCGAGGACCGGACGGCGCGCGAGGCCCTGGACGCCGGCGTGGACCCGAAGGCGATCTGGCTGGCCCTGTGCGACGCCATGGACGTGCCGGACGCGCGCCGGCTGGGGAAGGACCCGCGCCCGCCCCGGCGCCGCTGACGGTCCCGCGCGACCGGGTTCACTCCCCGGTCGCGCCGTCGACCCGCTCGCGCAGCAGGTCGGCGTGCCCGTTGTGCCGGGCGTACTCCTCCACGAGGTGCACCAGCACCCAGCGCACGCTCGTCGTCCCCTGGCGCGGGTGCTCGAAGACGTCGTCGAGGTCGTGCGCCGCCAGGACCCGCTGTCCCTCCTCCTGCTCCCGGGTCAGCCGGGCCAGCGCCTCCTGGGGGTCGGCGTCGTCGACGTCGTCGAAGTCGCCGTCGGGGTTCTCGGGCGAGTACGTGACCGGCGGGGCGTCCTGGCCGTCGACGCGGGCCCGCCACCAGCTGCGCTCGACGTCGGCGAGGTGGCGCACGAGGCCCAGCAGGGACATCGAGGACGGCTCGACCGCGCGGCGCCGCAGCTGCTCGGCGTCCAGCCCCGCGACCTTCCACGCGAACGTGGCCCGGTGGAAGTCCAGGAAACCCGCCAGGGTCTCCCGCTCGCCGGCCCGCTGAGGCGGCTCGGGGCGCGCCGGCCCCGGGGTCAGAGCCACGTCAGGTCCGCGCCCACGGCGGTCGTGCGCAGCCGGTGCAGGCTCGTGGACGCGGCCACGAACAGGTCGGTGCCGTCCGCGCCGCCGAAGCAGACGTTCGCCACGACCTCGCCCACCACGACCTCGAGCAGCCGGGTGCCGTCGGGGGCGAACACGGTGACGGCGTCGCCGTTGCTCGTCCAGACGTTGCCGGCGGTGTCGACGCGGAACCCGTCGGCCAGGCCGCGGTCGACCTCGACGAACACCCGGCCGTTCTTCACGACCGGCCCGGACGGGACGGCGTCGGCGCCGCGGCCGCCGCGCACACCGGTCAGGACGTCGTAGACGCGGATGAGCCGGTGGCTGCCGTTGCCGGGGGTGGGTGCCGCGGAGGTGTCCGCCACGTAGAGCAGGGACTCGTCGGGGGAGAAGGCGAGCCCGTTGGGCTCCTCGACGTCGGTGACGACGACGCGCAGCTCCTCCGTCGCCGGGTCGAAGCGGAAGACGAAGTTGTCCCCGTACTCGCGGAACCCCTCGTGCCCCTCCACCTCGACGGTGATGCCGTACGGCGGGTCGGTGAACCAGATCGCCCCGTCGCGCGCGACGACGACGTCGTTGGGGGAGTTGAACCGCTCGTCCCCGAACCGGTCGACGAGGACGTGCGTGGTGCCGTCGGCCTCCGTGCGCTCGATCGCGCGCCGCCCGTGCGAGCACGCGACGACGCGACCCTCGCGGTCGAGCGTGCGCCCGTTGGTGAACTCCACCCCGTCGCGGTGGACGGTGAGCCCGCCGCCGCCCTCGGCCTCGGTGCCGCTGGACTCGTCCCAGCGCAGGACCCGGTTCCCCGGGATGTCGCTGACGACGCACGCGCGCTCGGCCGGCAACCACAGGGGGCCCTCGGCCCACGTGCTGCCGGACCCGAGGCGTTCGAGGACCGTGCCGGGCGGGAGGAGGGACGCTCCGCGCGGGTCCAGGACCTGCGGGGCGGGGGAGGGGCTGGGGGAGGACGGCTGCGTCACGCGCCGAGCCTAGCCGCGGGCCGACACGCCTCACGGTGATGCACCAGGACATCGGTGACACTTCACGTGTCAGGACTTCGGTGACAGTCGCAGGGCTGAGCAGGTGCCGGTCTCCCACGACTGCGCGCACACCGCGGGATGACCGTGACGTCGCGCTCAGCGGCACGAGCAAGGACCAGCGCAGCTGCTAGGACGGAGGTCACCGCCGCGACGAGGGGAGGTGAGGACATGCCCGAGAAGGCGCAGCAGCTGTCCATGGAGGTGGTCGAGGCCCTGCGGCTGCTGAAGCGCGGGCAGGAGCTCACGTCCGCGCTGCGGCCTTCGTCTCGAGCACCCGGTTCTCTGCACTGGTCCTGGGCCCCCGTGCGCGCGGAGCGCCTGCGCCGGCTGAGCGGCTTCGCCCCGTTGCGTCTTCCTGCCCGATCCACCACCGGCCAGCGCGAGGTCCTCGCGGTGCCAGGACGAGAAGGCGAGCCGAGGCTCGTCGTCGACCAGGACGGGCAGGCGGTGACCTCGCTGTTCGCGGTCTTCTACCTGCCGCAGCACCTGCACTGGCGACAGGCACGGACGTCGTCGGTGCTGCGAGCTGACGTCACGGCGATCTACGTCCAGGAGGCCGATGACCGGCCCTGGCCGCTGTCGATGATCCATCGCCGGCACAACCTGGACGCCGACGGCTTGCCCGTCCCGGTCAAGGCTGGAGGTGACTGCGTCGTGGTCGAGGTCGGTGGGACTGCGGTCGGTGTCCAGGCTGACCTCAGTGGAGCGGTCAGCGTCGGGTGGTCGGTCTCCCCGACGGGCCAGGACGGCCGTCGGTGGAACGTCACGCTGCTGACTCGACGGTCAGCGGTCGATGCGGTGCAGCTGGTGCAGGACGCAGGGCTGTTGAGCTCAGCGAGCTCCCCAGTGGACTGAGACGCGCACACCGCGGGATGACCGTGCGCCGCGCGCACCGCGGGATGAGCGCGAGCAGCGGGACGAGCACGATGGAACAGCTGAAGCCGAGACCATCGCCCCACGGCGGTGGTTCCCTGTCGTCAACGAGCTGGGAACAGCGCGATGTCGCTACTCCACTGCTCAGCTGCCATGAGCAGCTGAGCCCGGTCGACCCGCAACGGGATGCTGTACTCGTAGATGCGGGGACTGAGTCCTCCTGTCCATCCGGGTCTGCTGGCCTCAGCTTCCAGGGACAGGTGCACGCGCAGCACCGTGTGCTCACCTTCGACCGCGGCGATGCTGAAGGCCAGGTTGGGCTCGGTGAAGATCAGCGTGTGCGTCATGAGGTCAGAGGCGGGGGTGTCCGTCGGCTCGAGGCGTCCTTCGGCCGCGGCGTGCAGCCAGTCGAGCAGCTCTCGCGCGTCCCACGTAGTCAGGTCCGGCTCGTCGAACGCCCATGACTCCCCGGCGGCGGTGCGCACCCTGCCGTGCACGACGAGCCAGTTGGCGTCCGGTTCGCCGGCAGTGGTGAGGTCCGGGTACTCGTAGCCGCTGACGCGGAGCTCGAAGGCGGCGCCGTCGGTGGAGGTGAGCTGCACCTGGGGAGTGTCCCGCGTCTACTGGCGGGGATGCTCAACGCGGTGCTTGGTCCTGCTCTGAGCACGGTCTTCGAGACCGCTCGGTCTTCGACACGACCGCGAGGTCGGCGTCAGTTCGAGACCGCGCACAACGCGGGATGAGCGGGCGTTCTTGGCGGCGGTGCTGTTGTGACCTAGCCGCGCTGACTACCGTGATCCGGACTTGTCCGGCCCGGTGACGGCTGGGCGGTGGGCGTGGGAATGCTGACGCGGTGAGGGGGTTGGATGGCCGCCTGGGTGGCCTTGGTGCTCGGCTTGGCGCTCATCGACAGCATCAACCCCTCAGCCATCGCGGTGACGTTGTACCTGCTGCTTTCACGCACCGATCCAGGCTCACGGGTCCTGGCCTACGTCGCGGGCATCTTCAGCACCTACCTGCTCACCGGCTGTCTGCTGCTGCTGGGGCTGCAAGCGGTCACCGTCCAGTTGCGTGACGCTTGGTACAGCGACGCGGCCTACGTCGTGGAAGGCCTGCTCGGTGCAGCGTTGCTCGTCTACAGCTTTTTCGCCCCCGCCCAGCGCCCACGCTCACCGGTACCCACGGCGCGTGGTCACGCGGGGCTGTTCCTGCTCGGGGCGGGCATCTCGGTCGTGGAGTTCTCCACTGCACTGCCTTACCTGGGCGTCATCGGCCTGATCACCCGGGCCGGGTTGGACGTCCAGCAGTGGCTTCCCCTGATGTTCATCTACAACGTGGTCATGGTCTTGCCGCCGGTGGCGCTGTTGCTGGCCTACCGCCTGGCCGGGGCGCGGGTGCGGCAGCGGATGCAGCGGTGGGACGCGCGGTTGCGCGCCGGTGCCCGCGGCACGTGGTTGTGGATCGTGGGCATCGTGGGGTTTCTCTTGCTGGCCGACGCGATCACCCACTTCGTCCTTCCCGGACGGGCGGGCTCAAGTGGCTGACGGGCCCGAGGCGGCACGCTCGTGACCGTGCTCGCTCTTCGGCAAGACCATGAAGTCCCGACCACGCGGGCTGCGGGATGACCGCGAAGTCGTCACGGCTCCGAGCTCCCGTCGTCCGCGTCCTGCGCTGCTGACGTCCGCTTAGAGGGGATCGCCTGCCCGCTGAGCGGTGCGTGAGCAGTCCAGCGGTGCGTAGGGGCTGGTCGCTGCTCGCCCTCGATTGCGGCGAGGAGGTTGAGCAAGGCGGAACGGTCGCGCGCCAGGTCCGCCAGGTCCCCGCCGGCCTCGACGTGCGTGTGCAGGACTTTCCCGGCCACCGTGTGGGCCTGAGGGCCGAGGAGGCGGCTGATGTGGTCGTGGATGAAGTGCAGGACCTCATCGGGTACGCCGCCTCGAGCGTAGGAGTCCTCCAGGAGCAGCCACGCGCGGAGAGCGTCGAGGGTCTCGACCAGATGCCTGCCCTCTGCAGCGGCGTTCTCCAGCTCGTCGTCACCATCCATCCCATGATCCTGACAGCGACACCGCGCACCAGGACTCGTCCGCTTCTCGTCTACTTGTTCACTTCCCTCACGGCAACAGCCCGGCCAGGCTGTGTCGAGGTGCCCGACGCGTCGTTCCCATTTCGTCTGCCCACCGGCTTCACGGGTGTGGCTCTCTCATGGTCTGCGTGGCGTCGG